>DPSB01000560.1:3675-7138 GCA_003537495.1 Cytophagales bacterium
AACTTTCTATTCACATTTTTGAACGGCTGGATAAAGCCGGCATGGAAAGTTCGGATGCCTGGCATAATGCAGGCACCGGCCACGCAGCTTTTTGCGAACTGAATTATACTCCGCAGAAATCGGATGGGTCAGTAGAATGCAACAAAGCCTTTAAGATTGGCGAGTCTTATGAAGTATCGCGCGAGTTCTGGGCTTACCTGGTTGAAAAGAACTACGTTCAAAATCCGCAGGACTTCATCAACAAAGTACCACACATGAGTTTGGTGTGGGGAGCCGATAATGTTGACTTTCTGCGGAAGCGATATGCCATTATGCAAGCGAATCCGTTATTCAACGAAATGGTTTATTCCGAAGTGCATGATGATATAGCGGCATGGGCGCCAATAGTAATGCGTGGCCGAACCAAAAAACAGCCGGTTGCAGCTACACGCATGGAAATGGGTACCGATGTAAACTTTGGTTCGCTTACACGAAGTATGATTGAACAACTTGGCAAAATGCCAGGTGTAACCATCCATTATAATTCCGAGTGTTTGGATCTTGATCCGGATGGTAAAAAGGGTTGGGATGTTTTTGTACGCGATTTACAAACCGGTGAGAAAAAAACATTCAATACGCGCTTTGCATTTATTGGTGCTGGTGGCGCCACACTACATTTATTAAAGCGTGCCGAGATAAAAGAACGTAAAGGTTATGGTGGGTTCCCGGTAAGCGGGTTGTGGTTGAAGTGCAACAACGAAGAATTGATTCAGAAACATCACGCCAAAGTTTATGGTAAGGCTTCGGTAGGTTCGCCTCCTATGTCGGTGCCGCATGTGGACACACGTTTTATTAATGGCAAGAAAGAATTATTGTTTGGCCCCTTTGCGGGATTCTCAACCAAGTTTTTAAAGAATGGATCGTTGATGGACTTACCCAAATCGATTAAGTTCGATAACCTGATGCCTATGATTTTTGCGGGCATCAAAAATGTTCCCCTAACCAAATACCTGATTCAACAATTAAGACTTACACCTGAAGATCGCCACGCAGCTTTGCGCGAATATGTTCCTTTTACAAAACAAGTTGATTGGGAATTATTAGAAGCGGGCCAGCGTGTACAAGTGATAAAGAAAGACAAAGAGAAAGGTGGTGTGCTGGAGTTTGGTACCGAACTGGTTGTTTCAGAAGATGGAACCGTGGCTGCATTATTGGGAGCATCGCCCGGTGCATCTACTGCAGTAACCATGATGCTGGAGTTGATTCAAAAATGCTTCAAGAAACAAAGTCAGGCTGAAGCATGGCAAGCGCGCTTGCACGAAATGGCACCATCGTTCGGGCAATCTATTTCGAAGAGTGAAAAGTTGGTGGTTGAATCGCGGAAGCGAACTAACAAAACACTTAAGCTTGCCTGACCGATTTGTACAGTATTGTAAATAGCACTGTTCATTTTTATACAGGTGCGATCAACGGAACAAACTCTGAACTGCGTTTTTAATTTAAAAACGCAGTTTTATTTTGCTGATGTTTTTGTGAATGGTTTTTGCTAATCAGGGCTTGTACAAAAATCTGATTGGCATGCAGCGCTCGTCCTCCACCTCTACCGTACTTATTGTTATCATTCTGGTTTTCACTTTTCCATTTTGGATTGGCCTTGGTGCCGGTTTGTTTGGATTGATTGCCGGTTTGTTTGCCGGACTAATCGGGTTGATTGTTGGCTTGATCGGGGCTGTAGCAGGAATTATTGGAGCAATCTTTAAAGCCTTATTTGGCTGGGGCGATTGGCATCATGGCTGGCATTTTGATGGACCCGATATGAATGGCTTTACCTGGTTTTTACTTTTGATAATCGGAGCATTGATTATTACACGACATAATAAGAATAAGAAATAATTAAAGATGGCGATCCGCGGAGACACGAATCGCAGCAAAAGATGGTAGCACTAATAATTCAACTGCTGCCGCATGTGATACAAGTGATTGATTAAAGCCTGTTGCCAATCGGTATCAGCATCCCACTTGTTGCCAAGAAACAGATTTCCGTACTCCAATTGCTTCACATAAAATTTATAAACGGTAACGTTAGCCGGAATGGTTTTCAATTGGGCTTCGTTGTTAACGATGGCAGCCGATGCCAATGCATTTCCCGTTTTAGAATTATCATATTCTAAAAGTTCGTGGGCTATGGTGCCGCTTGTTCGTACAAACCGGATTATTGTTTTAAATCCTTTTATTTCAAGTTCAGATTCTGGCAAGTCAGCATTAACAATTTCATACTTCAACGGAAAGTGCTCTTTCAGAATCTGTTCCAATTGGGCATCGTCTTTTTCATTACCCATAGAGGGCACTGCTACTTTGAAAGATTTTACAAGCGAAGTATATGTTTCATTTCGCCTGCCATCAAAATATTTAAACGTATTTCCGGTTTCAGGAAAATCATTAACCAACAGGTTTTGTTTTTTCTGATTGCTAACAGCGAATCGGAAAACGGTGAGCAACAATTCTTTTAATACCGCACCACTTTGTTGCCAGCCCGTAGCCCCGGCATCAAACAACGTAGCCTTTCCATTAAACTTAAAAAAGGTAAGGCTATAGTTAGACGACTTTGTGAATAGAATAATGAACGTAATGTTGCGCGTGTTCAGGTATCGCACAAACGCTTGCTGCGGATCGGCCCCAGCCAGCACGCGATTGCTTTCAAAATAAGCCACGGCATCAATACCTGTTTGTTGAAAAGCTTTTTGTGCTTCTTCCAGATCTTTGCGACTTAAAGAATTTTCGAATAGAACAACTGCCCGTTGCGCGAGCAAACCATCAGGCACAACATTGGTTAACGCAAGATTTTTTACAATACTTTCAGAAGTATGAGCCAATTGCGCTGACACAACTATTGGCAGAATAAAAAAGAAAATTAGTGGCCTTGATTTCATGTACATGACTAACGCCAGAAAGTTAGAAACTATTGCGGAACATTTTACAAGGCAATGTAAACGCCATCGGATTCTATTTTGATCGGATAAGTTTCCAGATCGGCAGAACGTTGTTGATACTCGCGACCCGTCTGTAGATTGAATTGATAGCCATGCCACGGACAAACAATTTCATTGGCAAAATTAATCTTGCCCTTACTTAGCGATTCGCCATTATGCGTGCACCGATTGCTTACTGCTGCAAGAGAATCTCCTTGCCGCACCAGGCAAATACGTTTTTCCTGAACAACCAGTAAACGCGGCTGCTTTTCGGCAATCCGATCAAACGCCTCTTGCGAAGTATTGAAAATCTTTACCCAGTTCATGCAGTAAAGATAAATGGTTTTTTAAACCAACCGGTTTTGAATCGCCTTTTGCACCGCTTCAGTTTTATTGTTTACCTGAAGCTTGCCATAAATATTTTGGATGTGTTTGCGTACCGTACCGGCACTGATGAAAAGATTAGCCGCAACCTGATCGTAGGTAAGGCCGCCTTTCAGTTGTTCGAGTAATTC
>DPSB01000451.1 GCA_003537495.1 Cytophagales bacterium
ATAAATGCAACCATGTTCACAACCCTGGTACGGAGTCATGGAATACATCATACTCAGGTCGTCACTCTTTACTTCGTTTACAATCTTCTTAGCACTTTCAATAAAGATTTGTGTGTGGGGAGATTCGAGCAGCGGCTCGTCAAGTCCTTCAATATGCTCGGTAACATATTGGGCTTTCAGAAAGCGGTTTTCGGTTTTGATTTGCGCACCGCGCCCCTTAAAGTATTCCTGCTCCATAAGACAAGAATACTAAAATATTTAGTATTTATGCGATTTTGTGATAAATTAAGTGGTTTACACTTTACAGTAGGGTGTAAAATGTAAAATGCCAATGAATTGAGTTTACTTAGCTGATGATGCACCTGCAGTACACGAATACACCAATAGTAGAAATTTCGACTCCAGAAACTATTCAAGCGGGCATCAAACTCCGCGTTAAACGCGAAGATCAAAACCATCCTTTTATATCGGGCAACAAATGGTGGAAGCTGAAATACAATCTGGAGGCCGCACAGCAACAGGGTTATAAAACGCTGCTCACCTTTGGTGGAGCGTATTCCAATCATATTTATGCAACCGCTGCCGCGGCTCATGAATTAGGTTTTAAATCAATTGGAATTATTCGGGGCGAAGAAACATTACCGCTTAATGCTACGCTTGCTTTCGCGAAAAGCAGGGGCATGCAGTTGCATTACGTTTCGCGTGAAGCGTATCGCCATAAAAATGAAGATGATTTTATCGAGCAACTAAAAAACCGCTTTGGTGATTTTTACCTGATACCCGAAGGAGGCTCTAATACGCTAGCCGTAAAAGGTGTGGCTGAGTTTGCTGCCAGCTTGCAAAAAGAAACCGAATTTGATTATATCTGTTTGCCTGTGGGCACCGGAGGTACAATGGTGGGCATGGTGCAAGGAACAACAAGTACTCGTGTGCTCGGTTTTCCTGTGTTGAAGGGAGCTTCGTTTTTGGAAGATGAAATCAAACCGTACACGGATAGCACCAACTGGCAACTGATCTACGATTATCACTTTGGTGGTTATGCGAAAACCACATCCATCCTGGTATCATTTATAGATGAGTTTGAAAAGAAGTATAACATCCCGCTGGATCAGGTTTACACCGGTAAAATGTTGTTTGGTGTTTTCGATTTGATTGGTAAAAAGTTTTTCAAACCGGGTTCAACCGTACTGGTGTTGCACACAGGTGGTTTACAGGGGAAACAACTTAATTTCTAACAATGCCTCTAAGCCAGGTAAAGACTTTTAAACCTCCACGTTCTTCCGGCAGCAGGCCACTTTCTCCTGCTGCTTTTACTTTTTCGATAGTATAGAAGGCAGTGGGTAAAATTTCTTTGAGTTTGTTCAGCAAATCATCTAACCGCTCGCGCTCCAAAACAGTAAACACCAGGTTTTCTTGTCCATCTGGGCCCTCTGCATTTACCCTCGTAAACCGAAATTGATTTTCGTTTAAGAAGGAGAGCAATGGACTAATCTCTTTACGTGTAATAATCCTAACAATTACTTTTCCATAAGCTAATCGTTCTTCTACCATCATGCCTACCAAAATGCCCATAGCAAAACCGCCCGGGTAGGCCACATAACACAACCAGTTATCCAGATGTTGAAAAATTTGGCGTATAGCCATTAACCAGATAAAGGCCTCAAAGAAACCCAACATGGTGGCCGTAACTCTACGATCGCCCAACATGTAAATAATACGCACTGTGTTAATAGACACATCGCAGATGCGTGCCAGAAAAATTAAGAGTGGCAGTATTAGAAAACTGAATGTGCTCTCTGAAAGACCTAGTGTATGGGTAAATAATTCCTGCATGGTTAACTAAATTAGCTGCAAAGGTAAAGCGTTTGGCAAACAAGCCTTAAACACACGAACGTAAAAGTGTTTGGCAAAACAAAAAACTCTCTAATGCACATTAGTACGTTTGTTTAACCGTACCAGCTCCATGTTTCTTAATTCAAAGAATAATTAGTCTATTAATTCCATAGGAATAGTTGTATATTATGAATTTGATCGTACATTTACATCAGAATTTATACAGAAGGGGGGAGAGACAGGCTCAATGAACCTCTGGCAACTTTCAGATTGAACTGAATAAGTGCCACATCCTGCTTCCGGCAAGGTGCCAGAAGAATTATAAAATCAATAGACTATGAAAGTCGCGCATTACATCACATCTATCCAGACTCAACACAATCATCCCTGTTGTTGGTGGTGGTGATTTCTGTCTTCAAGGCATAAGAGCCTGCTTAATCTTCTTCGGACAATCCAAAACATTTTCAAACCATGAAATGGTCTATTAACCCTATAGCTGTTCATTACGAACATGCGGCTTATTTCAACTTTTTGTATAGCATGTTTAAAAGTGTGTGGGCACTTGCATGCGCCTCAAAATTTCGTAACACCAACACTTCTGTGTTTTTGGTAGAGAAGCATAAAAAATTACCTATAAGTGATAAAATTTGCAACATTTTTGTTGATACTGGATAAAATTATAACCATCTAAATCGTTTTCGATACTCAATTTTAAAAAACATGTCGGTTTTCAAACCGTGATTATCTACATTTCAAAAAATAAACCTAAACCCAATTCTATATGAGTAAGCTTTTACTGTTAAGTGCTGCTCTGCTATTTACTTTTTCTGTTGTTGCCCAGGATAGGGTGGTAACAGGAAAAGTAACGAGCAGTGAAGGCCCGCTTCCGGGCACAAACGTTTTATTAAAGGGAACCCCCTTGGGCACAACCACTGATGCTGATGGCAACTTCAGTCTTACAGCCCCACCAGAAGGAGTTCTTGTATTCAGTTTCATTGGCTTTAAAACCCAAGAAGTAGCTGTGGGCAATAAAACTACAATTAACATTTCGCTGGAGGCCGATCAGCAATTGATGGCCGAGGTTCTTGTAGTTGGATATGGTACGCAATCCAAAGCTGAATTTACAGGTTCAGCCACACGTGTTTCGGCAAGTTCACTTCAGGAAATTCCCGTTCAAAGTTTTGATCAGGCACTAATTGGCCGGGCTGCCGGTGTGCAGATTTCGTTACCCAATGGTGTATTAAACAATGCTCCTGTAATTAGGGTAAGAGGTGTAAACTCTATTTCCCAAAGTTCCTATCCATTAATTGTAATTGATGGTATTCCGGTTACCGCAGGAGATAACCTTGGAACAACCTCAGTACCAAATAATCCTTTGGCAGATATTAACCCATCTGACATCGAATCGATAGATGTGCTAAAAGATGCAGCCTCAACCTCCATTTACGGATCTCGTGGTGCTAATGGCGTTATTTTAGTAACCACTAAAAGAGGAAAAGAAGGTAAAGCTAAAGTAACATATGATGCATGGGTGGGATGGACCACGCCTGTGCGCCTTCCGGAATTACTCAAAGCTGAGCAATACATGGAAATTAAAAATGAAGCGCGAGCCAATGCCAATCAGGCAGACGCGTTCTTCCCAAGTTTTAATGCAGATGGGTCATTGGTAGACACAAAATGGTATGATCAGATATTTCAAACTGGCGTTTCTCATAACCATGCTGTTAGTGTTAGTGGAGGTACCGCTAAAACACAATACTTCTTTTCAACCAACTTAAGCCGCCAGCAAGGCATTTTGCAAACAAATGAGTTCGACCGCCAAGGCATGCGCTTTAATGTTAACCATGAGGTTAACGATTGGTTGAAATTAACAGGCGGAATAAACTATACCAAGTCTGAAAACCGGTCGCCTAATTCCGGATCGTTGGATGGCAACGCACAGGGTATCATTGGAGCCGCACGTATGGCTTGGACACTTGCTCCTAATGTTCCGGTTTATAACGCTGACGGAACACCTCACTTAAACTTTAATGATGCAAATGTTACCATTGGTAATGGTGCCAACACAGTTGTTAGTGTTTACTATAATCCGGTAACATTGTTTAAACATCGGTTGGAAAGTTCTGCCAATGATAGGATTCTGGCAAACTTTGGCGCAACGCTTACCTTGGCAAAAGGGCTTACGTTTACCACTAATTATTCTGCAGATCGACTGATCATCACAAACAAAATTATAGCTGAGCCCGTACCCGGTTCGTCTGGCTATAGCACACGTGGGTCAATCTCTAACATTAACTCTATTATTAATAACACCGATTTCGCAAATACGCTGCAATATGAAACTCGCTTTGGTTTGCATCATATATCGGCTTTGGCAGGATCTGATGTGCAGGAATTTAGCACTGATGCCTGGGGCGCCAATGTACAGCAGGCGGCTGATCCATACTTTGTAAACTATCAAGGTACCTGGGGGCAGATAAGTGCAACTGGTAATTCTTTATCTGATAAAGCCTTTCTTTCTTATTTCGGACGTTTAAACTATGATTTTAAATCGCGCTATTTTCTAACCATCAACTTCAGGAGAGATGGCAATTCATCGCTTGGGTTTGATAAAAAATGGGGAAATTTTGGTGGGGTGTCTGCCGGATGGACTTTATCTGAAGAAGAATTCTTCAAGTCTTTAAGTGTTGCTAATACCATCACTTCGCTTAAACTGCGTGGAAGTTGGGGCCGTGTGGGCAATGGCAATCTTTCTCCTTATGCATCGCTCGATTTATATTCTGCGGGATTATATGGAGCTTCTCCTACTCTTGCTATCAATCAGGCCGGCAATCCTAATCTGGGTTGGGAAACAGGAGATCAAACCAACATTGGTTTTGATCTTGGGCTATTAAATGATCGCCTTCAGGTTGATTTCAGTTACTTTAATAATAATGTAAATGGTTTAATACTTAGCGTACCACAAGCTGCGTCAAAAGGTATTCCTGGCAATTCTATTGTTGGCAACGTGGGGTCTCTGTACAACCGTGGAATTGAAATAGCCATTAGCGGTGAAGTAATTCGCAAAGCAAAATTCTCATGGAATGCTTCTGTGAATTTCACAAATGTGAAGAACGAAGTTACTGCTCTGGCAAGCGAAGGAGCTCGTATCGTGAGCAATTCTTCTGGGAATCCGTTTAACATGACTCAAGTTGGTTATTCAGTAGGCACGTTGTTTGGTGCAGTTACCAATGGAGTGAATCCGGTAAACGGCCGCAGAATTTATATCAACAGAGAGGGAAGGGAAGTGCAATACTCTCTCGTTGTTGGGCCCGGAGAATTTCAATGGTCATATCTGGATGGTTCAAGAGCTGCTGCTATAACCGCTGCAGACTATCAACCCTTGGGTAATGCGCTACCAAAATGGTACGGGGGCTTCAATAACACCTTCAAATATGGCAACTTCGATTTTGCCATCAACTTTGC
Source organism: Cytophagales bacterium (assembly GCA_003537495.1). Lineage (GTDB taxonomy): Bacteria > Bacteroidota > Bacteroidia > Cytophagales > Cyclobacteriaceae > ELB16-189. The sequence goes on from DPSB01000451.1 coordinate 5,299, forward strand.
CTTCTCTGGTGGCAACTATGTGCTTAATGGTAACACCGGTACATGGTTAGACCAACGCTATTTCAACAACTCAACCAAAGTCTTAGATCGTTGGCAAGAAGCAGGTGACATCACAGATGTGCCACGCTTAGTATATGGCGATAATTTTGCCAGTGCTAACATACCCAACATATCCGCTTATGTAGAAAAAGGAGATTTTTTACGACTTCAAAATCTTATGGCTGGTTACAAACTCCCAAGTGCTCTCTTGAGTAAGGCAAGTCTTACATCTGCCCGTGTTTATGTTCAGGCCACCAATGTGTTTCTGTTTACAAAGTATACAGGTGTTGAACCAGAGTCGTCAATCAATGGTAACAGAAATACTTCGCCAGGTATTGAGTACAACTCGCTTGGAAATGGCCGCACTATTACTGTTGGTGTAAATCTGGGTTTATAATCTGTTTACTACTCAAATAGCTAATGTAATTATTAAACAAGATAAAAAATGAATATAAAATTTAATTTACTCAGGAAATTAGGAAGCTTGCTTGGTTTGGCTTTGCTATTTACCGTTTCATCATGCGATGAAGATGAATATTTACAAAAAGTTCCGCCCACACAGATTAGTGCTGCTGATGCTTTCAGTACTCCTGCACGTATTGAGGGTCTTACAAATGGTATTTATGCTTCCCTTAAATCTGCCAACTTTTATGGTGGCCGTCTGCTTTTGTTTCTGGATGTAGCCGGAGAAGATTTTATTAACACCGGTGGTAATTCCTTTACCGGATTTGATGCCTGGAATCATAGTTACAATTCTGGGGCTGCCGATATTCTTAACGTTTGGTCTGCTGGTTACTCCACAATCAACAGAGCTAATATTCTGATTGATGGTCTTGCTGCAAATCCAGGAGTAATCGATGCCGCTACTTCTGCACAATATGTTGCTGAGGCTAAATTTTTGCGCGCACTTTCGTACTTCACGTTGGTTACAGCTTATGCTCAGCCCTTCAATAAAAACGCTGGTACATCGCCAGGGCTTCCGTTGCGTTTGCAGGCCGAAACAACTCCTGCTAACAACGATTTAGCGCCAAGCACAGTAGCGCAGATATATGCAAAAATCATTGAGGATTTGGATGAGGCTGAGGCTGATCTTCCTGCCACGAGAGCCACGGCACTTTTAAATACCACGCGTGCTCATAAAAATGCCGCAATTGCTTTGAAGACAAGAGTGTATTTAAATCAGGGTGATTATGCGAAAGTGATTGATGAAGCCGAAAAAATTGTCGCACAAACAGCAGCCCCTTTTTCAGCTACCAGTGGCGTAACTCATGCGCTTCAATCTAACATCCTTAACTTGTTTGCAACCAATTATACAACTACTGAGTCAGTCTTCTCCATGCCTTTCACAAGTCTGGATCAGTTGGCTGGCCAGTCCGCTTTAGGATACATGTATGTGGCCACACCAGATTATTGCTTGAATTGGGATGAGATATTCAGCGATCCCCAATGGGCCGCTACCGATGCCCGCAGAAGTTTTTTAAATCACAACGCGTCACTTGATGCTGCTAAAGGCGGTCGTTATTACCTGAATAAATTTGGTACCGCTGCTCCTTTTCTTCGCTATATGCCAGTTATTCGCTATTCGGAAGTATTGTTGAATTATGCGGAAGCTGCTGCCCGTGTGGGTGGTGCAAGTAATCTGGCGTTGGCAGATGCACTTCTAAAGGCGGTGCATGGTCGGTCTGATGCTTCTTATGTATTCCCAACATTAGATCAGGCTGGTCTGATTGATGCTATTTTGCTTGAGCGAAGAATTGAACTTATCGGAGAGGGCTTCCGCACGAATGATATTACCAGATTAGTACTACCATTCCCAGCAAAGATCGGTACAATTTATACGACACCAATAGTGCCTCCCGATGCCCCAAACTATATCTGGCCTATGTCGAACGATGAACTTTTGAACAACAAGTTGATTAATTAAATCTACACCCAATTATTGTATTGAAACCCTGACTATACAAAGTCAGGGTTTTTTACATTAACCCACCAACTCTTCAAACACTTCGCGCAACTTGCCAAACGATTTCACTTTGATTTTTGTCTTGGAAAGATCGAGCGATTTTTTACTGTACTTCGAAATATAAATTTCTTCAAAGCCTAACTTCTCCGCTTCAGAAATGCGTTGGTCTATTCTATTAACAGCACGCAACTCGCCACCCAAACCAATTTCGGCAGCAAAACAAATTTTATCGCTAACCGATACTTCTTCCATCGAAGAAATAATCGACACGCAAAGGGCAAGGTCGATTGCCGGATCTTCAACATAAATTCCACCGGCCATATTTACAAATACGTCTTGGGTGCCAACTCTAAAGCCACAGCGTTTTTCTAAAACGGCCAGCAACATGTTTAATCTCTTCTGATCAAATCCATTGGGTGTGCGTTGTGGCGTTCCGTACGATGCCGGGCTTACCAGCGACTGTATTTCAATCAACAGCGGCCGATTACCCTCAATGGTTGCGCCAATAGTAGCGCCTGTAACCTGACCATCTTTCTGCGAAATCAAAATCTCAGAAGGATTACTCACTTCGCGCAAGCCACTACCTAGCATTTCGTAAATGCCTATTTCAGAAGTAGACCCAAATCTGTTTTTGGTTGTGCGCAGAATCCGATACGCAAGATGGCGATCGCCTTCAAACTGTAACACTGTATCCACCATGTGTTCCAGAACTTTGGGCCCGGCCAGTGATCCATCTTTTGTAATGTGCCCAACCAGAAATACCGGTGTATTTGTTTCTTTCGCAAACTTCATCAGCTCGGCTGCGCATTGGCGCACCTGCCCTACGCTACCCGCAGCACTATCTAACATGTGCGAGTGTAGTGTTTGTATTGAATCAACAATTAAAAGTTTGGGCTCAAGATTTTCTACCGCCTGAAAAATGTTGCGGGTTTCTGTTTCGGCCAGCATGTAAAAATTTTCATAGCTGGTTTTTGACTTAGCGTTTAGTCGCTCAGCGCGCATCTTTATTTGCTGCTCACTCTCCTCGCCCGATACATACAATACTTTTGCTTTACTTAGTGCAAGCGCCACTTGTAGCATTAAGGTAGATTTACCAATACCAGGTTCGCCACCAATTAAAATCAACGAACCTGGCACAATGCCTCCACCCAACACGCGATTCAATTCTGCATCGGGTGTGGTTATCCTAACTTCAGAAGAGGAAGTAATTTCATTTAATGTCTTCGGCTTATTGATTTTAGATTTTGAGTTGTCGTGCCGCCAATTGTTTTTATCGGCTTCCGTTTTGGTAACAACTTCTTCTACAAAGCTATTCCAGCCATTGCACGATGGGCATTTACCAATCCACTTGGGTGATTCGTACCCACAACTCTGACAAAAGAATAAGGTTTTAGATTTAGCCACAGAATAAAAATTGGTACGCAAATTAATGGAAAAGTTAACGTTGGTTCGATTTTCAGTACGAGGAAATATTCTTAACTTAAACTAACCTAAACCTTTGTTCATGAAATTTGTGTCTTTATTAGCCTTTGCTGTGTCTTTTAGTTCTGTAGCTTTTGCTCAGAAGTCACCGATCAAGTTTGGAGACGTGCCTATTGAAGATTTAAAGATGACTTACTACGCCAAAGATTCTTCTGCGGCTGCGGTGGTGCTTGTAGATTATGGCGAAGCCTATCTTTCGATAACCTCGCAAACTGCACAATTGACTTTTGAGAGACACGTTCGAATAAAGATTCTGCGAAAAGAAGGTCTTAAGTGGGGCGATGTAGCTATTTTACTTCGGCAGGCTGGTAGCAGAGAGGAACGCGTAAGTAATTTAAAAGCCACTACCTACAATCTGACAGATGGAAAAGTTGCTGAATCAAAACTTAATAAAGACGGTATTTTCAAAGAAAAATTCAACAGAAGTTTTATTCAACAGAAGTTTACCATGCCCGATGTAAAAGAAGGATCTGTAATTGAATACTCCTATAAAGTTAATACTATCGGTAATACTTTTGTTTTTTTCGGCAATTTCAGCATTGGCGTATTGAAGGTCGGTGTTTTTCTCTTCAATT
>DPSB01000249.1 GCA_003537495.1 Cytophagales bacterium
GAAACAGGTGGTGTGTTAGTAAGTGAAGAAGTTAAAATTAGTGCAGAAGTGCAGTTTGTAAAGCAGGCTTAAGTAGCCTGCTCCTTCCGAGTTAATTCGAAAAATTATAAAACATTAAAAACAATTGTCATGAGCTTAAAAGGTAAATCCATCATTATAACCGGAGCCGCAATGGGTCTCGGATTAGCAGCAGCAAAGGAATTAGCCAGCCAGGGTGCAAACCTTACGTTGGTTGATTTTAATGAGAAATCATTAACAGATGCTCAAAAGGAACTCGCGAAAGAGTTTCCTTCTGTAAAAATTGTAACCGTAGTGGGGGATGCTTCGAAAGAAGAGGAAGTTAAGAAATATGTAGATGAAGCCGTGAAAGCCTTTGGCAGAATTGACGGTCTCTATAACAACGCAGGCATAGAGGGCAAGCAAGCACCTATGACGGAGTATGACATCAATGTTTTCAAAAAAGTAATTGACGTTAACCTGATGGGAGTGTATTACGCTATGCGTCATGTTATCCCTGTGATGCAAAAGCAAAAGTATGGACGAATTGTAAACGTAGCTTCAGTGGGTGGAATTCGTGGAGTGATGAATCAAGTACCCTATGTGGCTAGTAAACATGCCGTATCGGGTATGACAAAAAATGCTGCGCTAGAATATGGCCGCGATGGCATCACCACAAACGCCATTGCGCCCGGAGCAATTTTAACTCCGATGGTAGCAGAAGCATTCAAACAGGTAAATCCTGCTGACCCGAAAAAAGCAGAGTCGGATTATGCGCAACGCAACCCGACAAAGCGATTAGGTCTTCCTCACGAAGTAGCTAAGTTGGTTGCCTTCTTACTCAGCGAAGACGCATCTTATGTTAGTGGGCAAACCATTGCCATTGATGGAGGTGAATCAAACATTTACGGTAACGCATAGTAAAATTGAATCATGGAACTTGGCATTTATACATTCGCTGATTTACAGCCCGACAGGTTGACTGGCAAATCAGTGAATACACATCAACGCATCAAAGATTTGTTGGAGGAAATTCAGCTTGCTGATCAGTTGGGACTGGATGTGTTTGGTGTGGGAGAGCATCATCGGGCAGATTACGCAGTGTCGTCTCCAGCCGTTGTTCTCGCTGCCGCAGCTTCCATGACTAAAAAAATTAAGCTCACCAGTGCAGTGACGGTATTAAGTTCGGATGACCCCGTGCGAGTGTTTCAGAATTTTGCAACGCTTGATCAGTTATCAGATGGTCGTGCTGAAATCATGGCGGGGCGTGGTTCATTCATTGAGTCGTTCCCGCTATTCGGATATGACCTGAAAGATTACGACAAACTGTTTACAGAGAAGCTTGAATTATTAATGAAGCTTAATCAATCAGAGCAAGTTACCTGGCACGGAGAACTCCGTGCTTCTCTTGACAATCTTGGAGTATACCCAAGACCCTACCAGCAACAAATCCCGATTTGGTTGGCAGTTGGAGGTACACCTGAATCAGCCATTCGGGCAGCAACATTAAAATTACCAATGGCACTCGCCATCATTGGAGGAATGCCTGAACGCTTTGTTCCCTTTGTAAATCTTTACAAACAAACAGCAATGGAAAATGGAGCTGATTTAGATTCTCTGCCGTTAGGAATCAACACTCACGTGTTTATTTCCGACACATCGCAGCAAGCAGGTGATGAATATTATCCAACCTATGCGGCTATGATGAATAGAATCGGTCGCGAACGTGGATGGCCTTCATTGAGTCGCGAACAGTTTGATGCCAATCGTTCAGCGAAAGGATATTTGATGGTGGGGAGTGCTCAACAGGTGATTGACAAGATTCTCTTTGAACATGAATTATTTAATCACACTCGCTTCCTCGCACAAATGAGTGTAGGTACAGTAGACCATAAGAAAATTTTAAAATCTATGGAATTGTTTGGAACACTGGTCGCGCCAGTGGTAAGGAAGGCTATCGCTAATTCCAATGTTAAAAAGAAAGAAGTAGTTCTCTAAGCTTGACGAATTTTTAACACAACGGAGAAGAAAAAGCAACAAAACTAAATTTTCAATAAAATAAATAATTCAACATGACACAGGAAACAACAAAAGCACTTACAGTAGTGCAAGAAATGTTAGCAGCATTTGGTAAAGGAGATTTCGAGGCCTTAAAAAAAACTTTGTCTGAAGACACTGTCTGGGTTTATCACGGTGTGGACGGCATTCCATACAACGGAACTTATAACGGTAGAGATGGAGCTGTCCGGTTTATTACAAACATAGTCAGCTATGTTGACGTTCTGGATTTCCAGGTTTCAAAAATGGTAGCAGACCAAAATACTGTTATCGTTTTAGGTAGTGAAAAACAAAAAATTAAAAGTAACAGCGAAGTCTTGGAGCAAAAGTGGGTGCAGGTATATACCGTAGAAAATAACTTGATTACACGTTTGGATGAATTTGCCAATACAGCCTTTGCGTTGGAGCTATTTCAAAAGTAAAAAGTGCTTAACCTAATAACAACTCAACATGGAAGAAAGAAGCAATCCGCTTTTATGCGATATTGAAACGGGTATGTGTGAAATACCTGTAGATAAAGTAGACTCAACTGGTCATGAGAATATTCAAGCCGCAGAGAAACCCATTAAAGTCATTTATTTTACTGACCCAATTTGTTCATCGTGTTGGGGCATAGAGCCGCAATTACGAAAGTTGAAATTGGAATATGGTGATTCAGTTGAAATCGAGTATCGTATGGGTGGCTTGTTGCCCGACTGGTCTTACAATAGTGGCAGTATTAACAAACCTTCCGATGTAGCCCATCACTGGGATGAAGTCAGTGCGTATTATGATATGCCCATCGATGGAGATGTTTGGTTGGAGGACCCGCTACACTCTTCTTATCCGCCATCCATTGCCTTCAAAGCAGCGCAATTACAGGACAACGACAAAGCAATTTCATTTCTCCGTGAGATTAGAGAAATGGTTTTCCTACAAAAGAAAAACATTACCAAGTGGGAACACCTGGAAACGGCAGCCAAAAATGTGGGCTTGAATCTGAAGCAGTTTAAAGCCGACTATGAAAGCAGCGCAAAAGAGCTATTCAACGAAGATTTAAAACTGGGCAAAGAGCTTGGCGTAAGAGGTTTTCCTTCTCTGTTTTTCATGGACAAGAATGGCAAAAGAGAATTTGTTTACGGTTCAAAACCCTATTCAGTATTTGAAAACGCTGTTCGGAAAATGGCCTCATCTGCTAAAAAGGTTGAATACAACAAGAGTTGGGAAGCATTATTTACCAAGTATCCCACGCTCACAACCAAAGAATATTCCGAATTGTCTGGAACACCCAGAAATGAAACCGAGGCAATATTGGAAGACTTAAATGCGAAAGGTAAATTGGAAAAGCACGCAACTAAAAATGGGGCAATGTGGCTTTTTTGAAGATGCAAAAATCAATCAACATCAGATGATTCAAGAGTTGATCTACATCAACTGCTTTCTTATTGCAAATCAATGCTCACGGTAAATCGAAGAAGTAGCTTTGTCTTACAAAATTAGAACACAGAAAAATGAAAACACTATTCAACAAATCGCTACAAATCGGCAATACCGATTTAGCCTTATTATTTATTCGCGTTAGCATTGCGCTATTAATGCTTACACATGGCTTGCCCAAACTGGCGAAGTTCTTTTCAGACGAACCCATAGCGTTTGCCAGTGTATTCGGAATGAGTCAATCCCTTTCACTTGCGCTTACTGTTTTTGCTGAAGTATTCTGTTCCATTCTGATTCTGGTTGGATTGGGAACACGCTTCGCAACCATTCCCGTCATCATTACAATGGCCGTGGCTGCTTTCTATATTCATGCAGCCGATCCTTTCTCAACCAAAGAAATGGCAGTTCTTTATTTGCTTGGATTCACTTTTCTTTTGATCACAGGAGCAGGTAAATATTCTTTGGATAATGTGATTGCAAAATGGTACCAAAATCCAGTTCGCTCAAAAGGAAGTGTATTTCAATTATAATTTTTAACCAATAGAAAAAATGAAAACATTAGAGAATAAAGTAGCCATCATTACCGGAGCAGGCTCTGGAATTGGTGAAGCTACCGCAAAACTTTTCGCATCAGAAGGTGCAAAGGTAGTAGTCAGCGACATCTCAGAACAAAACGGTAAGCGCGTTGTCGATGAAATTAAGAAAGCCGGAGGTGGGGCCATCTTTGTAAAAGCAGATACTGGCAAGCCTGCTGATCACGAGAACTTAGTAAAAGAAACGGTGAAGGCTTTTGGTAAACTGAATATTGCTGTAAACAATGCTGGTATTGGTGGTCCATCTGTGCCAACGGGTGAATATCCTTTAGATGGATGGCAGAAAGTGATTGACATAAACCTTTCGGGAGTATTCTACGGCTTGCGTTATCAATTGCCAGAAATGGTAAAGGCGGGATCAGGAAGTGTGGTGAACATTGCTTCCATCTTAGGACAGGCAGGATTCGAAAACTCAGTTGCCTATGTTGCATCTAAACATGGTGTAGTCGGACTTACAAAAACGGCTGGTATTGATTACGCCAAGAAAAATGTAAGAGTCAATGCCATTGGCCCCGGCTTTATTTATACGGGCTTAGTAAACGAGGAAACAATGGGTAAAGAGGGTATTTCTTTACTTGAAAATAAACACCCTATTGGCAGATTAGGAAAGGCACAGGAAGTAGCTGAACTGGCTTTGTTCCTGGCATCTGACAAAGCATCGTTTATCACCGCATCTTACTATCCGGTCGATGGAGGATACTTGGCAGTTTAAAATATTTTAAAACAATTAAACCAACTCAAATGAAAACAAAATCACTTACCACAGTTGCAGCAATCGTTTTTGTTGCAATTCTCGCAACCTTCACAAGTTGTACAAACAATTCATCGGAGCTTCAGGCAAAAGTTGACTCTTTGCAAAATGAACTAAAAAAGTTCACGGATGAAAAAACTTTGACAGAACAACGTCTCCTAAAGTTCGATACACTTGACTACGAATATTACAGCAACCAGAAATGGGACATGTTCAAACATAACCATGCGGAGAATATAAAGGTGTACTATCCAGATGGATTTATCACCGAAGGATTGTACCCACAACATATTGATATGCTAACACCTATGTTTGTGTTTGCGCCTGATACCAAAATTGAACAGCACCCTATAAAATTTGGCAGTGGCGATTGGACAACGGTTATCGGAGTAATGGAAGGAACATTTTCTAAGCCTATGCCAATTGGCAACGGCAAAACAATTCCTCCTACTGGAAAGAAATTCAAACTAAGTATGGCTACCATTGCACATTGGGGGCCAGATGGAAAAATGACCGAGGAGTATTTGTTCTGGGATAATCAGTCATTTATGAAACAGATTGGTTTAGCAAAATAGTTACAGGTTGATTACGTCAGGTCGCTATAAGCGGCCTGGCGTTTTCTTGAATACCCTTTATTATTGATTTGAATACAGGTGAACAGAAAAAGATTTTTACAATCCCTGGCATTATTACCCCTTGCGGGAGCGACTATGAAACTGAGTGCATTAAATAAAATGACTGACCCTTTAAGTAACACCGATAAAATGCCGGTGTTGTTTCTTGGGCATGGCAGCCCCATGAATGCCATCGAAGAAAATGAATTTGTTGCCGGATTCAGAAATGTAGCGAAGAATATTCCGAAGCCACAAGCAATCTTATGCGTCTCGGCACATTGGGAAACACGGGGAACCTATGTTACGGCAATGGAAAATCCGATTACCATTCACGATTTCGGTGGATTTCCGAAAGCATTGTTTGATGTACAATATCCCGCACCAGGAAGTCCGGACTTAGCGAAAGAAACCAAAGCGATTATTAAAAAAACTGAAGTTCATCTGGACGACAAGTGGGGGCTAGACCACGGTGCATGGAGTGTGATAAAACATTTATATCCGAATGCCGATGTTCCGGTGATTCAATTGAGTCTCGACTATTATCAAACACCGCAATACCACTATGAGTTAGCGAAAGAGCTTGCTTCATTACGCGAGAAAGGCGTATTGATTATTGGTAGTGGCAACATGGTGCATAATTTGGGTTTAGTTTCCTGGGAACATTTGGATAAAGTATATGCGCATGATTGGGCATTAGAGGCAAGTGATAAAATGAGAAACTTCATTGTGAATGATAATCATAAGGAACTCATTAATTATAACTCGCATGGCAAGGCATACAGTTTAGCTATTCCTTCGCCCGAACATTACCTGCCTTTGTTATACACGTTGGCACTAAAAGATAAAACGGATAAGCTAAGCCTATTTAATGACAAGCCGGTGGCAGGTGCATTAACTATGACCTCAGTGAAAATTGAGAAAGCATGAGTTATCTGTTAACAGCAATTCTATCCATTATTATGAGTACACCTACAATTAACAAGCCCTCGCTTACCTACCTGGTTCGGCAACCAAAAATTAACATAGCAAAGCCACCATTGCTGATTTTACTTCATGGTGTTGGAAGTAATGAGAAAGACCTGTTTTCTTTCGCATCGCACTTACCCGTCAAATTTCTTGTCATCTCTGCCAGAGCACCAATTGTATTGGGGCAATCAAGCTTTGCCTGGTATCAGGTTGATTTCTCCACCGGAAAGCCTGTTTATAATCAAGCGCAGGAGAAGGAAAGTCGTGAAACAATTTTGAAGTTCATTGATGAATTAAAGGAACATCATTCGTTCGATGAAAAGGAAATTTATTTGGTAGGGTTCAGTCAGGGTGCAATCATGTCATATAGTGTTGCATTAACCCATCCCGAAAAAGTAAAAGGTATTGGCATTCTAAGTGGAAGACTCTTAGAAGAGATTAAACCATTTATAAAAACTGAACAAGTAAGCAGGGTGAATGTATTTATTTCGCATGGCATTCAAGACCCTATGTTGCCAGTAGCTTACGCAGAGGAAGCATCATCATACCTGAAGAGCCTTGGTGTGACTGCCAACTTTAAAAAGTATGCTGAAGGACATGGAATAAATCAAGAAATGCTGACCGATTTGGTAACTTGGATGAACAACGAAATACTTAGCTCAATAGGTAAATAAAAACATATATGAATCAGCTACAGCATGACAAACAGCAAGGAACACGCTTTCTTGTCTTTTCAGCATCACTTAGACATGATTCGCTGAATACACGATTGGCAAAATTAGCAGCACTGGTAATCGAAAAAAATGGCGGCACGGTTGACTTTGCAAGCATGAATGAGTTTGATTGTCCTTCCTTCAATCAGGATTTGGAAGCAAATAATTCGCATCCAAAAGGCGCTGAAGAATTTCGCAAACGCATTTTGGCTAATGACGCTTTCATAATTTCATCTCCTGAGTATAACGGCTCAATGCCTGGTTTACTTAAAAATGCGATTGATTGGGTTTCAAGATTTCGTCCGCAGCCATTCAATGAGCGCCATGCTTTACTCATGTCCGCTTCTCCTTCAATGGGTGGTGGCAACAAAGCATTGTGGTCGTTGAGGATGCCTCTGGAACATCTTGGAGCAAATGTTTTTCCAAATATGTTTTCGTTAGCAATGGCACACAAAGCACTCACAGCAGAAGGAAATATAGCAGATGAAACGTTGTCAAAAAGATTTGAACAGAACCTTGTTGCTTTCATGAATCTTGTTGAAGCCGCCAAGCATTATCCATGCATGAAAAAAGCATGGGTGGAATTTTTAGGAGAGAAAACTGATGCTATTACAGAGCGCGTGGAGTAATAAACCTAATGGTGTTAGGTGGTACACCTGCAAGAATAGAGGCATTTTTGGGTAACAAAACCCTAAATAACATTTATAAAATAATGGAGCATCATACATCCCACGATCATTCTCAACACAGCATGAATTCCACAAGGGCAAGTGAGGGTCGCGAAGGACATGAAAGTCACGATAAACATGCGGGGCATAATGTTGCTGATTTCTGGAAACGATTCATCATTAGCACAATAGTATCTATACCTGTGCTTGCCCTATCGCACATGATACAACAGTGGTTTGGATTTGAGTTGAGTTTTCAAGGTGACAAATATGTTTTGGCTGTTCTCTCCACCTTCATTTTCATTTACGGAGGTTATCCATTTTTAAAAGGATTGTATGATGAAGTAAAAGACAATGCTATCGGCATGATGACACTGATTGGTGTAGCCATCACTGTTGCATGGGCTTATAGTGTTGCTGTCACTTTCGGTTTGCAGGGCATGGACTTTTATTGGGAAATGGCAACGCTGATAGACATCATGCTCATTGGGCATTATTTCGAAATGAAATCGGTCATGGGCGCATCCCGTTCTTTGGAATTACTGGTGAAGATGATGCCCTCTACTGCACATCATTTACTGAACGGGCAAATACATGACATGCCTGTTAGTCATTTGCAAATTGGCCACTTTGTATTGATTAAGCCAGGTGAAAAAATTCCAGTTGATGGTATTGTAACGGAAGGTGAAAGCTATGTGGATGAGAGTATGCTTACAGGGGAAAGTAAACCTGTTAAAAAGGAAAAAGACAGTAAAGTAATTGGTGGAGCAGTGAACAGCAATGGTTCACTCACCATACGAGTAGAAAGCACAGGCAAAGACAGCTATCTGAACAAAGTGGTGAAGCTTGTAGAGGATGCTCAAAAAGTAAAATCTAAAACACAAAATTTTGCTGACCGTGCCGCAAAGGTGTTAACATTTGTTGCATTAGGCGGTGGTGTTATAACACTTGTTGTTTGGTTGTTGTTAGGTTTTCCATTTGTGTTTGCGTTAGAGCGGATGGTTACTGTAATGGTGATTTCTTGTCCTCATGCATTGGGTTTAGCCGTTCCATTAGTTGTAGCCATTTCAACGTCCATTGCAGCACAAAAGGGTTTACTCATTCGCAACAGAACAGCCTTTGAGAATGCACGGTTAATAACAACTATCATTTTTGACAAAACCGGAACGCTTACAAAAGGTTCGCACGAATTGCAGGAAGTAAAAGTGTTGAACTCAAAATTTGATGATAAGGAGTTGCTTAGACTTGCATCTGGCATTGAGCAACATTCGGAACATTATATCGCAATTGGTTTAATACGAAAGGTCAAAGAATTGAATATCGCAATTCCAAAATCAGAAAACTTCAACTACATGCCAGGCAAGGGCTTGGAAGGAACTGTAGAAGGAAAGAATATTAAAGTTGTAGGACCTAATTATCTCAAAGAACAAAACATCAGCATTACTGAGACAAAGAATGATTTTACAGGTACGGTGGTGTATGTCTTGGTAGACAAGCTAGTAGCCGGGTATTTTACTTTTTCCGACCAGATAAGAGAAAGTTCTTTTGAAGCCATTCAAACTCTTAATGAAGCCGGAATTAAAAATTTACTACTTACAGGGGATAACGAATTAGTGGCAAAGAAGGTAAGTGATGAGTTGAAAATGGATGGCTATTCAGCCAATGTATTGCCCCACCAAAAATTGGAAAGAGTAAAGGAACTTCAGGATAAAGGAGAGTATGTTGCCATGACTGGCGATGGTGTGAATGATGCGCCCGCTCTTGCTCAGGCGAATGTAGGAATCGCTGTTGGCTCAGGAACAGATGTGGCAGCAGAAACCGCAGACATTATTTTGGTAAATTCTGACCCGAAGGATATTGCCAACCTGATTTTATTTGGCAGAGCTACGTACAATAAAATGATCCAAAACCTTTGGTGGGCTGCGGGATATAATATTGTAGCCATACCGCTTGCAGCAGGTGTTCTTTATCATTGGGGAATCATGTTAAGTCCGGCAGTTGGAGCCGTGCTGATGAGTTTAAGCACTATCGTGGTAGCTATAAATGCACAGCTTTTGAAAGCGAAATTCATATGAAGTCAATATCAAATTGACCAACCTTATTATTAACCAAACGATCTATCACCATGTCTAATCAACTGACAAATCAAAACGAGCCATTGAAGATTCTTGTGTTCTCTGCATCGCTAAGAAAAACTTCTTTGAACACAGTGTTGGCGAAATTGGCGGCAGAAGTCATAGAGAGCATTGGGGGTAAAGTTGATTTCGCAAACATGAATGAGTTTGACTGCCCTTCTTTCAACCAGGATATGGAAGGAAGTTCTCATCCAAAAGGTGCAGAGGAACTCAACAGACGGATGCTCGCAAGTGATGCCTTTGTAATTGCATCCCCTGAATACAATGGATCAATGCCCGGCCTCTTGAAAAATTCGATTGATTGGGTTTCCCGTTTTCGTCCACAACCGTTCAACGAACGTCATGCTTTGCTCATGTCAGCTTCGCCTTCAATGGGTGGGGGCAACAAAGCTCTTTGGTCTTTAAGGATGCCGCTTGAGCATTTAGGCGCAAGAGTTTTTCCCGATATGTTTTCATTAGCTATGGCGCATAAGGCATTCACACCCGAAGGAAAAATCATTGATGAAACGTTAGCAAAGCGATTTGGCAGTAACATTATTGCTTTCATGAGTCTGGTTGAGGCAGCAAAAAATTACCCATGCATCAAAAAAGCGTGGGTTGAATTTCTGGGAGAGCAAACCGATGCAGCTACTGACAGGGTGGAGTAAATTACAAAGTAGAACAATCCTAGATTATTTTCTTCATAAACTATTCATAAATCATTATGAAAAATTCAGCCAGATCAGTAGTAGAAAAAATGTTCGCTGCATTTGGCAGCGGTGACGTTGAGAAATTTGTAGAAAATGTTTCTTCCGATACGGTTTGGATCTATCATGGCACTCAAATAATTCCTAAAGGCACCTTCGAGGGAAAAGAAGGAGTTCGCAAATTCGCTAACAACATTTTAAGTAATACAGAAATCATAAGTTTTGAACCGCAGCAGTATATCTGCGAGGGTAAC
>DPSB01000323.1:0-1075 GCA_003537495.1 Cytophagales bacterium
TACGAAACCCGCATGGTAAAAGTGGTTAACCGTATAAAAACGGTTTTCCCCAATGCCGGCATTGTGTTGATTGGCATCAGCGACCGCGCGGGTAATCAAAACGGAAAAATTCTTACCATTCCCGCCATCGCGCGCATGCGCAAAGCTCAGATAAAAATCGCCCAACGCACACAAATTGCCTATTGGGATTTATTCGAAGCTATGGGAGGAGAAAATAGTATCGTTAAATTTGCAGAAGCGAAACCACCACTGGCTGCGAAAGATTTTACGCACCTAACTTTTTTGGGTGGACGCAGGTTGGCTAAAAAATTAGCCGATGCGCTATTGTTTGAACGAACCCGGTATGATAAGAAACCTGATTCTTAGTTTACTCCTTCTGGCAAGCACAACGGCATGGACACAAGACACCATCGCCTTTACATTGAAGCAATCCTATGCATTTCTTCAACAAGATGCCAACGTTATTCAAAACTCAGTTACGTTAACTGAGTTCTATGAAAAGTTGTATCAATTGAAGAAGCTCAAAAAAAATCCAGTTAATATTTTACAAATTGGCGATTCGCACATTCAGGCCGATATACTGAGTGGCACCGTGCGCAAACTAATTCAACTTGAATTTGGCAATGCTGGTCGCGGATTGATTTTCCCGGGTCGTGTGGGCCGGACCAACGAATCAAGTACTATTACATCCAGCTCCACAGGACTGTGGGATGCAAAAAGAATTATCTACACCAACCAACCATTGCCAATTGGTATCGGAGCTATGACTATTCAGACGGAACAGCCGGGCAATACCATTAAGCTAAAAGCCAATGCCGGAGAACTGAATTACAGCTTTAATAAAATGACATTCCTGTTCGAAAAAGATTTATCCAGCTTTAACCTGGTGGTGAAAGATTCCATCGGGCAACAAATTGCCTATGTGGGACCTTATACATTTGAAACACCAAACATCTCTCGCGTGTTACTCCCCTACTCCATTGGCCAGGTAGAACTTCAAACGTTGCAATCAACCACACTTCAAAAACAATTTACGCTCTACGGAATAAACCTCGAGAACGGTAAGCCTGGTGTG
>DPSB01000323.1:1358-3716 GCA_003537495.1 Cytophagales bacterium
GTGTGCTCTATCACAGCACGGGCGGCAATGGTGCCAAAGTGAAACATTATATTGAAGCAACTGCCTTTGCAGAACAAACCAAAGAACTTGCGCCCGATCTGATCATCGTTTCATTGGGAACAAATGAAGCGATTGAATATCCGTATGTTGATCCCCGTTTTACCGATCAACTTGATACATTTATCAATCAACTAAAGCAACACAATCCCAATGCTAAAATTATGCTCACTATCCCTATGGATTTCTATAAAAAGAAAACCCGTAGAAATCCGGGTGTAGAAGTGATGCGGAGTAAACTAATAGAATATGCCGATGCCAACGGACTTGCCTTTTGGGATTTGTATTCGGTTGCCGGAGGAAAACACATTGCGGATGCCTGGAAGAACAGCGGGTTGATGCAAAGCGATGGCGTACACTTTACTAAAAGTGGATACGAACTACAAGGCGCATTGCTTTATCAGGCATTGATAAAAGGGTATAATGAATATGTTCGGTATCGATACCCATAAACTGCTTCAGCAATTTCTGTATAACCCGCTGGAGCCCCTGATATTCAACAGCGGCTTGTTTCTTTTTCTCTTTGCGGCATTTCTGGCGGTTTATATTTTACTGCATAAAACCCATCGCCCGAAGCTATTATTCGTAACCCTTTTCTCGCTTTACTTCTATTACAAATCAAGTGGTATCTACTTTTTGTTGTTGATCAGCACAACGGTTATTGATTATAACCTTGCACGTGTACTGGCACGAACAATCATTCCATGGAAACGCAGCACCCTTCTGGCTATTAGTTTGATCGCCAACCTTGGCTTGTTAGGATATTTCAAGTACACCAATTTCTTACACGAAATCTTCAGCGGACTGGCAGGGATAGAATTTCAACCATTCGATATTTTTCTGCCGGTAGGAATTTCCTTTTTCACGTTTCAATCACTTAGCTATACAATTGATGTATATCGAAAAAAGATTGAGCCTGTTCCACACTTGCTCGATTACGCATTCTTCATTTCATTCTTTCCACAGTTGGTAGCGGGCCCGATTGTACGCGCGGCCGACTTCTTACCACAACTTTCGAAACCCACATTTGTAACCAAGGAGATGTTGGGGCGCGGTGTATTTCTGATTTGTACTGGCTTATTTAAGAAAGCCGTGATCTCGAATTACATCAGTATGAATTTTGTGGATCGCATTTTTGATGCCCCTACCCTTTACACCGGTCTGGAAAATCTGTTTGGTGTGTATGGCTATGCTTTACAGATCTATTGCGACTTCTCTGGTTATTCTGATATGGCCATCGGTATTGCCTTGTTGTTAGGATTTCATTTCAACCTGAACTTCGATTCGCCTTATCAATCTAAAAACATTACCGAGTTCTGGAGGCGGTGGCACATGTCGCTTTCCAGTTGGTTGCGCGATTACCTCTACATTTCATTAGGCGGAAACCGCAAAGGAAAAGTTCGAACGTACATCAACTTGTTTCTAACTATGTTGTTGGGCGGACTTTGGCATGGCGCTGCCTTTCGGTTTATTCTCTGGGGGGCATTGCATGGACTGGCACTTGGACTACATAAATTTATTTTATCGTTTAAGTGGGCTCCCATTCAAAATTCTTTTCTGAAAAACGGTAGTAATGTGCTTAGCATCTTACTCACATTTCACTTTGTTTGCTTCTGTTGGATATTTTTCAGGGCGCAGGATATGGATACCGCCTGGCAGGTGCTCAGCCAGATTACTAATCATTTCTCGCCCGGAATATTTTTTGATTTTGTGATGGGCTACAAAGCTGTGTTATTCCTGATGGTGCTGGGTTACATTTTGCACTTTATACCCGCGCCTGTTGAACAACGCGCTGAGCATTGGGTAACCAATCTTTCATTAACCGAAAAGGCCGCAATAGTCTTCATCACCATCCTGATCGTAATCCAAACCAAGTCGGCCGGCATCCAGCCGTTTATTTACTTTCAGTTTTAGGATTTCAAGGGCACCCCATAACCGAGAAGTTGCGCATTAGCCATCTATAATTTGGGCGGATATACGTAACGGTATTGCGTATATTTGAGAGTTGGTGGCAATAAATATACACGGCACCTTAACTCTTAAACTTAATATTTTATATCATGAAATTATATTTGACAAATATCTTCATATTCATAACTGCATTTTCTTTTGGACAAGGATTTAATAATGACCAAAAGTATGACCAACAAGACCTTGATTTTCTTTTTAAAAAAAATGGTATTGAAGTTTTTAAATTTCCTTTCAAATCTAAAATTGACAGTGGAATTAACATTATAATTGAAGAATATTCAAATTATAAACTCATACAAACTCATAATCTCTACAAAGATTTTATGCCAA
>DPSB01000504.1 GCA_003537495.1 Cytophagales bacterium
TTTACAACCTTTTAACTTTCCGTAGAAGGTTGTAAACCTTTGGCTAATTTTCGCCAATGAAAATTGGCCTCATCTCCGATACACACAGCTACCTCGACCCAAAAGTATTTGAATACTTTAAGGAGTGCGATGAAATCTGGCACGCTGGCGATATTGGCGATAAACAAGTGGCAGATCAACTGGAAAAATTCAAACCTCTGCGAGCGGTGTTCGGCAACATTGATGACAAAGCCATGCAAGTACGCTACCCGGAAGACCTTTGGTTTACCTGCGAAGGATTAACCTTTTGGATGACACACATTGGCGGAGCACCCCCTAACTACAATCCGCGGATAAAAAAACTGCTGAAAGAAAAAACACCCGATGTATTTATCTGCGGCCACTCGCACATTCTTCGGGTAAAGAAAGATCCGGCCTTTAACATGCTTTATATAAATCCGGGTGCGGCTGGCAATCATGGATTTCACAGTATAAAAACCCTGATCCGGTTCGAGATCAATACTAAAATTATCAGTGAACTGGAGGTGATTGAATTGGGGAAGCGGGGAGTTCTTGGTTAAAGTTTCTAAAGTCGTCTGACCACTTCGAGGTCTTTACGACTTGACTGGAAACGAAAAAAGCCAATGAACATCGTCCATTGGCTTTGTATAGCATTCCGAAAAAATTACTTGGCCTTCTTAGCCTTGAATTCTTCTTTGATTTTTTCAACATCAACCGCTTTGGCCACAGGCTTGAAGTTTTGGTTCTTCAAATCGGTTCTTCTGCGGGCTGCTTTAGCCTTATCCTTACGGTTTTTTCTCTTTAAACGGGTAACTGACATGACTCCTTTAATTTTAAATAGGGCGCAAAAATAAACAGGTTTTGTAATTTATTGCCACAGATTCACAGATTATTTCGAATTAAGCCAAAAAATCCAGTAAATCAAGATTAATAACCAGTTTATAGGGTATTAGCCTCACATCCAATCTGTGAATCTGTGGCGGATGCTTAAATTGCCCTGTTTTTATTATGGACAAGCCCACATTACCAAAAGGTACCCGCGACTTTGGCCCGGCACAAATGGCCAAACGGCAGTTTATTTTCAATACCATCCGCACGGTTTTTCAGAAATACGGCTTCCAGCCTCTTGAAACCCCAGCTATGGAAAATCTCAGTACCCTTACGGGGAAATATGGAGATGAGGGCGATCAGCTGATTTTTAAAATCAGAAGTAATAGAAATGTATTTAATACATACCCTCAAGTCGAAAACAGCATAAAAGAGATTTTGAAAGACGCATCTGATATTGATTATTCTTTTCTGCCACATAAATCTGAAACTGCATTGCGTTACGATCTCACTGTTCCGTTTGCACGCTATGTAGTGATGAATCGTCATGAAATTACATTTCCATTCAAACGCTACCAGATACAACCAGTATGGCGGGCCGATCGTCCACAGAAGGGGCGTTACCGCGAATTTTACCAATGCGATGCCGATGTAGTAGGAACAGATTCATTGATCTGCGAAGCGGAAATCATTTTAATGATTAAAGAAGTATTCAAGGGTTTGGGTATTACGGATTACACCATCAAGATAAATCACCGCGCCATTCTTTCCGGCTTAGCCGAACTCTGCCAAGGCGGAAATGAAACCTCGTTGTTTGTTGCGATCGATAAGCTGGATAAAATCGGTGAAGAAAAAGTGAAGGAAGAATTACGCAGTCGCGGGTTTGCCGATGCCAATCTTACGGAAGTATTCGAAATTCTGAACTTCAAGGGAACAACTGCTGAAAAGATTCAATTCGTCACCCAAAAATTTGCTGATAGCGAAGCCGGCAAAAAAGGTATCAGTGATTTAATGCAAGTGCTTCAATTGCTGAATGATTGTAACGCCACTGAAGAACATGTAGAGTTCGACATTGCACTGGCACGTGGGTTGAGTTATTATACCGGTTGCATCTTTGAAGTGAAAATCAATAACGTTGCCATTGGCAGCGTTAGCGGTGGTGGGCGTTACGATAACCTTACGGGAGGATTTGGATTACCGAATGTTTCAGGCGTTGGCTTTTCGTTTGGAGTCGATCGGTTGTACGATGCCATGGACGAATTGAAACTGTTTCCACAGGAGGCACAAATCAGTAGTAAAGTATTAATTGCCTACTTCGATGCCGAAAGTAAAAAATACGGTTTAGGTGTATTACAACAACTTCGAGCGCACGGCATTGCTTCCGAAATCTATCCCGATGCTGTCAAGATTCAGAAGCAGTTGGACTATGCCAACAAGAAACTGATTCCGTATGTAATTGTGATTGGTTCGGAAGAAGTGAAGAGTGGTGTACTCGCTTTTAAGAATATGAAAGCCGGTGAACAGCAGAAGTTGAGTGTGGAGGAAGTTATTAACTTAATTAAGTAAGCAGTATGCAGGGGGCAGTCGGCAGTCAGACTAACATAATTTGTATGCGAGATTTCCTATTTTACCTACAACTACTGCCTACTGCTTATTGCCAACTGCCTACTTTTTAAAATCACTAAATGGCGCTACCCCACACCATATCCAACTCTCCCCTCACCATGCACAATCTTGATCGGGTTTTGCATAACAACATTAGTCTGTCGCTGTCTGAAGAATCGCGTAAGCAGATTGAAAAATGTC
Source organism: Cytophagales bacterium (assembly GCA_003537495.1). Classification (GTDB taxonomy): domain Bacteria; phylum Bacteroidota; class Bacteroidia; order Cytophagales; family Cyclobacteriaceae; genus ELB16-189. Next base: position 2,635 of record DPSB01000504.1, read on the forward strand.
GCGCGTATCTTGATCAGAAGTTGGCTTCATCCAATGTTCCGATTTACGGTATCAACACCGGCTTCGGTTCGTTGTACAACAAAAACATTCCAAAAGATCAACTCGAAAAACTGCAGGAGAATTTAGTGAAGTCGCACGCTTGCGGTACCGGACCAGAAGTACCGCAGGAAATTGTATTGTTAATGTTGTTTCTCAAAATCCAGTCACTATCATACGGCTACTCCGGTGTGCAAATCGAAACCGTAAATCGCTTGGTTGACATGTTCAATCAGCGTGTGTTGCCGCGAGTATATGAAATGGGCTCGTTGGGTGCATCGGGCGACCTGGCTCCGCTTGCGCATTTATCGCTTACGCTGATTGGCTCGGGCGAAGTACATTATGAAGACACCATTTATTCAGGCGAAGACCTGCTTAAAAAAATGAGCTGGGATAAAATTCATTTCAAAGCAAAGGAAGGCTTAGCATTATTAAACGGCACACAGTTTATGAGTGCCTACGGTACATGGAGTTTGCTACATGCACATCGGTTATTAAACCTGGCAAATCTGATTGGCGCTCTTTCGTTGGACGCATTTGATGGCCGGCTGGAGCCATTTGATGAAGCCGTACACAAAATTCGTCCGCATGCCGGACAAGTACATGTGGCGGCATCCGTAAAGGAAATTTTAAAAGGAAGTGCGATTGCCTCGCAAGCAAAAAAACACGTGCAAGACCCGTACTCCTTCCGGTGCATTCCGCAAGTACATGGCGCCAGTTATGATGCCATTCAATTTGTAACACAAAGTTTTTTAACCGAAATCAATTCGGTAAGCGATAACCCCAACATTTTTGCCGATGACGATAAAATTATTTCGGCCGGTAATTTTCATGGGCAACCATTGGCATTGCCATTAGACTTTCTGGCAATCGCATTGGCGGAACTCGGCAATATTTCGGAGCGCAGAACCTATCAATTAATTTCGGGAGCGCGCGATTTGCCGCATTACCTTGTGGCCGATCCGGGTATTAACT
>DPSB01000175.1 GCA_003537495.1 Cytophagales bacterium
GGACTTTATACTTCAAAACTTATGAAGTATCTGGATGTACCAGGCCTTAAAATTGAAGAAGTTTTTAAACAAGTAAGAATTGAAGTGGGCAAGGAGTCGAACAACAGTCAAATCCCTTGGGAGAGTAATTCTTTAATGGGAGATTTTTACTTTACACTAAACTGATTCTCTAAAAATCAATCTCCCCTAAAAATTCCGCATCAACCAGTACATAAATCATCTGATCGGGATTACTATCGTTCAAAACCAGTTTGCCTTTAATCTCAACAGGCTTATCCGTGTACGAAATAGGTTTGTTCAAGAAAACCTCTGCTACACCTTCTGGTCCACCCACACCGCAAAAGAAGCAAGCGTTTATGGGCAAGGAAGAAAGCATGAAATGTGTTTCCTTCGTTACACCTTGAAAGGGAATAATGTATCCGGGCAACACAACTTCTTTTCCGGCAAGTGCCTTTACTTCTTTGGTAAAGATGGGTTTATCAAATTCACCATTGGGATCTTTCAAATAGGTGATGCCATACAGTTTTGGCCACACCAATGACGGAAAACCGGTGTAAACTTTTTGAGCTTGCGCACTTACTCCGAACAAAAGGCCAACTAAAACTATCGTGTACTTCATATCTCGGGTACTTCAACTGTAAAAACCGAGCCTTTGCCGTATTCAGATTCATGGCTGATGCGGGCACCGATTTTATTAGCTGATTCGCGTGCAATATACAAACCAAGTCCTGAACCACTTGCTTTATCGGATGCACGGTAAAACATATCAAAAATTTTAGGACTTAAATCGGGAAGTATACCTTCACCGTTATCTTCAATCCGGATAAAGGTTTTTGATGATTGTCTTTTGGTTGAAATTTTCAGTACAGGTTGATGCCCCGGAGTTCTTTTCTGGAATTTAATGGCATTGGAAATAAGATTACTCAAAATTATTTTCAGACGCACTTTGTCCTGCTGAATATTATCTTGTTCAAATTCATTCAGGTCAATTATAATTTTATTGTAATCTTCCAGGTACTTCAGGTTATCGAGAATTTCCTGGCACAATAACTTTAATTGAATTTGTTCTGGAGTAATAGTGAGGCGTTTGTTGCGTGAGTAGTCTAAAATTTCGGCAATGAACAGATCCAACTTTTGTACGCTGCGTTCTATTTCATTCAGGTAACCAGGTGCGTTATGCAAGTCCGATTCAAGTTTGGATAGCGTAACTAATCCCAGTATTGATTTAAGGGGAGCACTTAAATCGTGCGAGGCACTATACACAAAGCGATCCAATTCTTTATTGGTGTTTTCCAATTCCTGATTCTGATGATGGAGCAGGGTTTCTACCTGATGCAGATCGGTAATAACGCGGCCGGTAATAGCTGCAAACAACGAGAGCAGAATGTTTCCCAGAAAAATTGTAAACAACATTTCCGTTGAGCTGAATAAATGATCGGGCGAACCGGTAATGAAAGAGGGGATAACATAGGTAAGTAGAAACACAAACAGATTACAAAATACGGCCTCACCAAAACCAAACCGGATGGCTACATATAAGGAAATAATCCCATACGCAAACCAATAGCGTTCAAATGGTATGAGTGATGACAAGAGAATGAGCGAGGCGTAAATAACAATTATTTCAATCCGCTTAAACAGCGTATAATTGATGGAGCGCACTAATTTTTTTTGCGGAGGTTCTACCAGCCCACCCTTTTTCTGAAAAAAAGGAGTAGCTGAAAAAAGCAAAGGGACAGCTATTCCGAAGTTGGCCATAAATTCCCCTAGCCAGTTTCTCAAGAATAATTCTCCAAAATTATCCCACGTCTGATGGCTAAAGTAAATCAGCGTTAGCTGTAGCAGAATTAATTCAATCGTAATGGGTATTACCAACGCAAATACGATAAACCGAATAAGGTGATTGGTGTTGGGCAACCAATACTTGCTCTTGCTAATTATACGAAATAGGTAATATGAAATCGTAACACCAATTACTTCCGATGCTGAGAACACAGGCCATAGTCGCCAATCTTCAACACCCCAGTAAAACGTATTTAATGTTACTACCACATACATGGCCGGTACTACACGTACAAAACCCCACCAGTTTACCAATACAATGGCGATGGCGGTGGGAATATAAAAGGTACTAACACCCTGATCGTATTTAAATATGAGCGATACCTGTGCTGCAAGGTGAAACAAAATAAAGGGTGCAAGCCATGTCCACCAAGGAAGTTTTGTTTCGGTATGCGCCAGGTTTTTCAAATTACTTGATTAAGGTTTTGCAGCCAGCGGAATTGCTTTGCCTGTTTTAGCGGATTGTTTGGCAGCTTCCAGAATTTCCATCACCAACATGTTATTTTCAAGAGCCGATAAGTCATAAGGTAAAATTTTTATTTCGCCCCGAACGGCTGCGGCAAGGTACGTAAACGGATCGTGCAATGGCTTGAGTAATTCGCCACCGGCTACAAATGTTTCAGGCTTATCGTGTACGGATTTGATTTTAGATCCTTGCCTGTCGGCAATCACGTAACCCTTTTCACCATACACTTCCATATCCTTTCTTCCGAAGGGCCAGTTCCACGAAGCCTGAATAATGCCTTGTGCTGATGCGTATGTTAATACGATTGTAGCTTCGTCATCAACCTTCGGGTAAATGTGTGGTTTAATTTGTTGCGTTACTGCGAATACTGATAATGGTCGTTCACCATTCAGCAACCAGGTAATCTGGTTCGCACCATAACAACCAAAATCCATTAATGCACCACCACCATTTTTTACCGGATCAATTAACCATTCTAAAAACTCGGGCCCCACATTAATTTCTTTCGGACCTTCATGGCCATCATGCACCACTACTTTCCGAACATTACCCATCGGTTTTGCAACACGAAACAGTTCTTCAATTTTTTGATTGCTTCCATACCACGTGGTTTCATAATTGGTAAGCACGTGGATTGAATGTTTTTTAGCCAGACTTTGAATTTGTTGCGCATGATCGAGACTTACGGCTAAGGGTTTCTCTACCATCACATGTATTTTGCGTGGTGCGCAAGCCTGCACAACACTCAAATGATCAAATGTGGTTCCAAATCCGGTAACGGCTTCG
>DPSB01000603.1:0-8974 GCA_003537495.1 Cytophagales bacterium
CCCATCTTACCCAATCCGATTAAACCGATTTGCATTACAAGAAGAGTTTAGTAATAAAAAAATTATTCAGGCCTTGACCAAAAGCAAAGTAAACGATATGAACACACAACAGAAACCCGGTTTTTGGTGATTTCGTGGATTCTAATTCCGCAACCGTTTGATTAGGCTTTAAAGTGGGATTTTTATGAATAAATCCAGTTAAAACAATTTTTCTACTGTCTGATATAAGGCTTTGAAACGAGTATATACCGCTGCATATACGTGTGCATTATTTGCATGGGGCGTAAAAATGGTATGCATCTCAGCAGCACTTACAAAAGTTACTTCTATTGTTTGAAACGCCAGGCGCGCGGCACCCATGGCGGAGGCATCATGATTGGATGAAACAATAACTTCGCGGTCTAAAACATCGGCCAACATTTGTACCCACTCCGGAAAGTGAGTAATGCCGCCACTTACCACAACCTTAACGGATGGTCCACACACCGTTTCAACACTTTCGGTAATCCACTTTAATTCAAAACAAATGGCTTCGAGTAAGGCTCGTGCAAAATGTTGTTGCGTATGCTGCATGCTAATGTTAAAGAAAACACCGCGCGCCTCAGCCTTATAAATCGGTGCACGTTCGCCTTGCAAAAAGGGAAGCGCCAACAGACCATCGCTGCCAGCCGGAATTTTCTTGCAAACCTGAGCAACAATCGCGGGCAACTTTTCAGCACCTGAAAATTCTTTTACGAACCAATCCATCACAGCCGTGCCGTTATTGGTTGCACCACCGGCCACAGTTTCAGTATTAGTTAAAATATAATTGAACAATCTGCTTTGGGGATCGGATAAGTTGCGGGTAGCCGATCGTCTTACCGCCCCACTGGTACCTAACGTTACGGTAAGCACACCGAGCTGCATAGCATCGCTGCCAAGCTGGGCCAGGCAACCATCGCTGGCGCCTATAACCAATGGAATATGCTGATAGCCCGCTAAATCTTTTACCACTTTAAGTTTGGCCTGATGCGTTACCGGAACCGGATTAGAAAGTTGTTGTGGTGTAATACCTGCAAGCTCTAAAGCTGTTTTATTCCAGATATGGTTGTGAATATTAAACAACCCTGTAGCCGAAGCTAAAGAATAATCAATGCTAAATTCTCCGGTAAGGTGATACCACACAAATTCCTTAATGGAGATAAACTTAAATGCATGCGAATGTATTTCAGGTTCGTTAACCCTAAACCACATTAACTTACATAATGGCGACATCGGGTGAACGGGTGTTCCGTTTTGCTGATGCAACTCAATTCCAGTAACAGTATGCCGAAGTGCTTTTGCTTGCACAGAGCTTCGGGTATCGGCCCAAATGATTAACGGAGTAAGAGTTTCACATTTTTTATTTACAGCTACTACGCTATGCATGGCGCTGCTAAAGGCCAACGCAACTACTTTCGATAAATCAATTTGCGATTCAATTGTCTTTAAACCAGAAACAACTGCAGCGAGAATTTCATTAGCATCTTGTTCTGCAAACCCAGGTTGAGGGTAAAATGTAGGATAATAGACCTGATGCTGGGCCAACACATCGCCAGTAGCGGTTACGGCAAGTACTTTTGTGCTGGTGGTGCCAATATCAACGGCTATAACAAAAGGATTCAAGATCTGGGATTAAGACCCTCAAAATATAAAAAGCTTACGATTAAAATAAGGTGGAATTACCTTTTCAGAAACTTATAGGTGCCACGCAGGTTGGCTTGTTCATCGCGCACCGAAACAAAATAATAACCGGTTGCCAATTCCTTCACCTTCAGTTTGACCTCGTGTTCATCCACAACTTCGGTTTCTACCTCCAAGGTATTGCCCAGAATATTGTGAACGGTTAACTTGACCTTTTTGGCTTGTGGTGCTTCGAACTTAAGGCTCAAAAATTCGATAGCCGGATTGGGGTAAACCTGTACCTGTTTGATTAGATCCGGACCGTTAGAGCCAAAACTTTCTTCACGCATCTGTGCATAACCCAAGTGGGCAACTGCAAGAATGGCTATTAAAAATATGGCTTTCTTCAGGTTCATAACGCTTATTACGCGAATTATTACTGTTTAGACGCAAGATCTAAGCCAAAAGTTTAAGGCAGGTCACAATTTTTTTACAAAAATTATGTTAAACGAGCCTTTTGAACGCAGCCGGAAGATAATTCACCAGGTCACCAGCAATCAAACTGGTTTCACCGATCTCGCGAGCGGCAAGATCGCCAGCAAGGCCATGAACATAAACACCAATCAGCGCTGCATCGGTTGTGGAATAACCTTGCGCCAGTAACGCGGTAAGGATTCCGGTAAGTACATCGCCACTACCACCCGTTGCCATACCAGGATTGCCGGTTGAGTTAAAAAAAATTGAACCATCGGCCAACGCCACGGCACTATAGGCACCTTTCAACACGACCACAGAATTTATTTTTTGAGCAAGTGCCGAGAGTTTTTCAAGTTTATCAAAATCATTTTGCCAATCGCCTACCAATCTTTTGAACTCGCCAGGATGGGGAGTAAGAATACTACCGGCCGGAACTTTAACCAGCAATGCTGGTTTAGCTGCAAGCATATTCAGCGCATCAGCATCCAGCACAACAGGTTTTACAGATTGATTTAATATCTCCTCAAATCCGGCAACCGTTTCGGGTGCCTGACTTAAACCGGGGCCAAGACCAATTGCGGAGTAAAAAGATTCGATCTCACGGCCCGAAAAAAAATCAGCAGCCACATCTTGGGTAGCCATAGCCTCAGGAACAGCCGATTGCAAAATCACATTGCCATTGGCCGGAACATGAACAGTTAACAAGCCAACTCCGGCACGCAAAGCAGCACGGGCCGCTAACACTGCAGCACCCATTTTTCCTGTTGAGCCGGCAATTAACAGCGCGTGGCCAAAGTTGCCCTTATGATTAAATCTGGCACGTGGCTTTATCAACCGCTTTACAGATTTTTGATTAGTGAGAAAATATTTTGCCGGAGTTTGCTTTAGAAAAGTTTTACTCAAACCAATATCCACCACATGCCATTCGCCCACAAACGGACTGTTTTGCGGAAGTAAAAAACCGAGCTTAGGTGTTTGAAACGTTATGGTGTGATCGGCCCTGAAAATTTCACCCGATGAAGGTGAATCAACACGCAACCCGGAAGGCACATCTACTGCAATCTTAATTACATCGAGTTGATTCAATTTGTTAACTACTTCGGCATGCAGCCCCGTTAAATCGCGCGACAAACCCGTACCAAACAACGCATCGATGATGATTGTAAAATCAGTTGAGATTTCATGTCCTGAAGAAATTTCTTTTGCTACTAGTTTACTTTCCAGTAGTTTAAAATTTGCATCAAAGTCGGGTGTTGAGTTTTTACTGCGCACAATAAAAACATCAACGGGGTAATTCCATTCACGCAGTAACCGAGCAATGCCCAGACCATCGCCACCATTGTTACCGCAACCACATACTACACCCACTTTGTGCGAAGCATCATAGCGTTCGGTAAACCAGGTTACAAATGCGTGGCAGGCGCGTTGCATCAACTCAAAAGAAGTGATGCTGCTTTCGCGGATGGTGAAGGCATCCCATGCTTTAACTTGTTCGGATGTAAAAAGTTTTATCACGGCCTTAGCGATCTACTTCGCCTAATACAATATCGATTGAACCCAGTATGGCAATCAGATCGGCAATTAAAACACCTTTGCAAAGTTCGGGTAAGATGGAAAGGTTTACAAACGAACATGCCCTTACCTTACACCGAAAGGGAATATCGCTTTTGCCATCGGTGCGAAAGTAAAAACCTAATTCACCTTTTGGGTTTTCGGCTCGCACATAAATCTCTTGCACCTGTGGGCGGATTTTTTTTGGAACCAAGGCCTGCGGATCAAACTCGCGCGTGCGTTTGTGTTCACCCTCCAACTGATCAATGCATTGCTGCATGATGTGTAACGACTCGTGAATTTCGCGTACGCGCACCCAGGTGCGATCCCAGCAATCGCCCACTGCCCCCATTTTACCTTCACCAATCGGAATGTCAAAATCTAGTTCGGGGTAAACGGAATAGCCATCTACTTTTCGCAAATCAAACCGAAGGCCGGAGCCACGCAACATGGGGCCGGTAGCACCACTGTTGATTGCGAGGTTTAATGGCAATACACCCACCCTTGCTGTGCGATCAATAAAAATTTTATTATCCACCAGCAGTTGTTCCAGTTCAATTACTTTAGGTTTAAAGTAGGTTATGAACTCGTGGCAGCGTTGTTCAAAACCAACGGGCAGATCATAAAACAAACCACCTACCCAAATGTAATTGTACAACATGCGGGCACCACTCGCCCACTCCAGCAAGCGCAGAATATGTTCCCGATCGCGCATGATCCAGAAAAACGGAGTGAATGCCCCCAGATCTAAACCAAACGTTCCGACTGCAATAAGATGTGAGGCGATACGATTGAGTTCGGCCACCAGCACCCGAATGTATTCTACTCGTTTCGGAATCTGATTGGTTATGCCGAGCATTCGTTCCACACCCATCGCGTAAGCATGTTCGGAATTCATGGCAGCGAGGTAATCCATCCGATCTACGAATGGAATGATCTGATTATACGGAAGACTTTCTGCGTGTTTTTCAAAACACCGGTGCAGGTAACCGATGTGTGGCACTACATCTTTAATGATCTCGCCATCACTCAATACTTCTAATCGCAATACACCGTGTGTAGATGGATGCTGCGGCCCGAGGTTAATGATCATTTCCTCTGACTTCAACTTTGATGCATCGAACTTGTTGGGTTCGGAAGCAACCAGATTATCGGGTGAAAATATGTATTGAGTTTCCTTCACCTGATTAATCAATTTTTATTCCGCGATAGGTTTCTTCGTGTTGATAATCTTTGCGCAACGGATAACCATTCCAATCGGCTGGCATTAAAATTCTGCGTAAGTCAGGATGGTTTTTAAAAACAATTCCGAACATATCGAACACTTCACGCTCTAACCAATTGGCAGATTTCCAGATTGTAGTTAGTGTTTCAACTTCTGGATTTTCGCGGGGTACTATAACCTTCAGCATCAGCGATTGATGGAATGGAATAGAATACAAATGATAAATCACTTCCATCGTATTGGCCTCTGGCCCATTATCCACTCCTGTTATGCAGGTGAGCATGTCGAAATATGTTTCGGGATTTTTGTGGAGCCGTTCACAAACTTGTGTTAGCGTAGCTGCATCAACTACCAACGTTAATGGCATAGCGTTCTTGAGTTCATCTGCATGGCCAGCCACCTGGCGAACCAATTCTATCAATCGTGCATTATCCATTTTTTACGATCAAATTTTCCAACGCTGTTGGCTTCACTCTACTCTCATTTCGGATTTTCTCGTGCAATTTCAGAATGCCCCCGATCAACGCTTCGGGGCGGGGCGGACAACCAGGCACATATACATCAACGGGTACAATACGATCAACGCCTTTCACCACATGATACCCGTGCTGCCAGTAAGGACCTCCGCAATTGGAACACGAGCCCATTGAAATAACATAGCGCGGTTCGGCCATTTGTTCATACAACTGCCGGATGCGATCGGCCATTTTGAACGTAACAGTACCTGAAACGATCATCACATCGGATTGACGTGGTGTGGCGCGCGGCACCATACCAAACCTATCCATATCATACACGGTACTCCCAGTGCTCATAAATTCAATCGCACAGCACGCCAACCCGAACGTCATGGGAAAAAGCGATGACAACCGCGACCAGTTAAGCAGGTCATCTACTTTAGTAATGATAACGCCACCGTTTTCAAATTGCTGATCGAGTAAACCCTTCATGATCTGCGTTTATATTTTTCGTTAATGGCTTCATACTTATCAGCTGGTACGGGTGAGTTTACATCGCGCACAGCGGGTTTGGATTTTACCCAATCCAGATGTCCTTGTTTCCAGGCATAGATTAATCCTAAAAAGAGAATCAAAATAAAAATCAACATTTCGCCAAAGGCAAGCCAACCCCAACTGCCCGAAGTTTGTTCATGCAGTTGTGCATCGCCAAACACCACTGCCCACGGAAACATAAACACAACTTCAACTTCAAAAAGAATGAAGACGAGTGCAAGAACATAAAAGCGTAAGTTAAACTGTACCCATGCCGGACCTTGTGGCATCTCACCACTTTCATAAGGCATTTGCTTTTGTGCGCTGGGGCGATCCGGTCGGATGAGGCGTGATACAAATAAAGCAACCAGCACAAAGCCTAAACCACCTGCCAGGAAGAAAATGAATTGAAGCAGAAACCCATCGGAAGTGGAAAGCATACCCAAAAGTACTCACTCGGGAGTAATTATTAAGACCTTCCAGGTCTTTCTATGTTGGTAAAAAGACCCGGAAGGTCTTAACAAGTTAATCCAGAATCTCTGTTACCGGCTGGCCGGTAGCACCGTTCGGAAATTTAATTTTCAGCAATACCGAAAGCGTAGGCGCAATATCGGTAATGGTATGAAATTGCGAGGATGAACCGGGTTTAATGCCAGCACCATAAAACACAATCGGAATGTGCGTATCGTACGTGTAGGCTGAACCGTGAGTAGAACCTGTAACACCACCCCACGAGTACCAGCCGGGTTCAAGCACGAAAGCTATATCGCCATTGCGTTTAGGATGAAATCCGCGCACAACTTTTCCACGAATCCCATCTTCATCAGTACTGGCCTGGCGTAATGTAGTGGTGGTATAAACTTGTGCAATACCCTCCGTTGACATCAGGTATTTTGTGATCAACTCGGTTGCTACCAACAAATCTATTCCGGTTGTACGCGGATCGCCTTCAAACGCTTGTTGATTAATGTACACTTGCTCGGTTGTTAACTTTTCTACGATTGTTTTACCTGGAAAATACTTTTGTAAGTATTCATTCAGTCCGGCTTCAACATAGGCTGGTCTGAAATAACCGGCTGGCACGCGTTTGTCTTTCATATATTGGGCAACTTCGGCCACACCATGATCGGCAGTAAGAAATACGGTATAGTTTCCTTTGCCCACTTCTTTATCGAGGTAGGCGAAAAAATCTTCCAGTGTTCTATCCAATCGCACATAAGTATCTGCTAACTCAAGTGAGTTAGGGCCTGTACCATGCCCAATGCGATCGGTACTGGAAAATGATACCGTTAAAAAATCTGTGATCTCATCTTTGCCTAGCCCCTCGCCTGCCACAGCCGCTTTGGCCATTTCGGCAACTATGGTGTTACCCCAAGGCGTATTACCAACCAGATCATAGTTACCATTCTCTTTTCGCAACTCGCTAAGGTTGTAGGGGAAGGTGGCCTTTTCTTTTCCTTTCCATTTCCACTCGTAAGGAGAATCATCCACGGTTACTTCGGTGTATTGCTCAATTGGCAATAATGGCTTCCACTCTAATGCAAGATACTGATCGGCTAATTTTTGCTGATTAAATTTTTGCGCCCATGGAGGCAGTTCAGTTTTGTAATAGCTGCTTGTAATAAAGTTACCGGTTGAACCATCGTACCAATAGGCACCATCGGGCATGTGACCGGTTGGTAACACTGCACCCCGATCTTTTATGGACACTCCAACAACTTTTGCGCGCATTTGGGTTGCAAACTTCAGTTCATCCGTAATTGTCGTGCTGAGTAATCTTTTCGGAGAAACTTTTCCACCTTTAGTGGTGCCCACAGGTGTTTGTTGGTCATCGCCCACGCAATTCACATCTTTTTTTAAAGTGCGATCGTACCAATCGTTGGCCACTATACCATGAATAGCTGGAGTTGTTCCGGTATAGATGGAGGCATGGCCAGGCCCTGTTTCGGTGGGCACATAATTGTAGTGTGCATTTTTTAGCATGAAGCCTTGTTTTACAAACCGGTTAAACCCGTTAGCTCCAAACTTAGATTCGTATCGGTAAAAATATTCCTGCCGCATTTGATCGACTACAATGCCCACCACTAGTTTGGGTTGGGCCTGGGCGATAACTATCTGACAAGAGATACTAAGCAAAAGGAAAAAACCAAGGCGCTTCATAGCTTTCTAATTTTTCTCAATAATACACACAATGTGCCTTTAATTAAATTAATCTTTTGTGAATGGCGTGTGAAGCATTGAGGTTTACAACCTTTTAATTACCATCGCAAACCAACTTCTCGTACTCCTCTTCTTCCAGTGCTTGCCTACGCACCAGTTTACCCTCAGCATTGTAATAAATTACCACGTAAATACCGGCTTCTTCTACTTGCTTTTCGGTGAAATAGAAAGGCTGATCGCCCGTGCCCAGGTTAATCACCTCATGAAAAGTGGGTGGAATAATCATACCCTTTGCACTGCTGATTACTCCAAAAAAAATTTCGCGTTGAATGCGCATCACGTTTTCAGTGTTACTTTTCCTAATCCAGGTGAAAGCTCTTATCTTATCAAGAATAACTTCCTGAGTTTTAAAATCCACCAGTATCCATTGCCGATTTTGTTTTACCCAAACCTGATCGCCTTGCCAGGGCACAACTTCATCGTATTCAAAAGGCGTGATGGATTTCATATCCCAACCCATTATCCCGTATTTACCATCGCGAAAAGCAATCAGGTAGGTATTATTTAGCAAAACCAGATTACGCTCAAATTCTGTTTTAATCAATTTATTTTGATTAAAATCATAAAGCCCGAATTTTCGGTTCTTCAATAAGGAAAGTTGCCCTTCCGGATTTACTACCAGTGTTTCCATTTCAACCGGTACCACCACTTTACCGTGTGCATTCAATACACCTTTCTTGCCCGCTTTGCTCACTACAAAATGATTTCCAATCGACTCAACCAATTCAAAATCAGTAATAAACTTTTGTTCACCATCTGTTAGATTAAACACGGTGCGTTTGTTTCTATTCTCCGTATAGAAATATTGAACAGAATCGCGCGCAGATATGAATTTGATTTTTGAATCTGATGTAAGATCAATAGCCCG
>DPSB01000603.1:9265-10279 GCA_003537495.1 Cytophagales bacterium
CGTTGCTCAAACCAAACGCTATCGGCTTTTACTGCTGCCATTTTTTTTGAAGGTACGTGATAAAGTTGCGTACGTCCTTCTGAATTAAGTAATAACCATTGTTGATGATAGAGTACTTTATACCACTCCTTCCCTTTCAACTCATCTGAAAGCCCATGCACCAACGTTCCCGTTGGTCGCGTTTCCAACAAAGCAAAAGGTGTTTGTACCAATGTGTGTCGATCCAGCGGCACGGTAAACTCAAGTTTGCTATTGATGATTCCTTCCAGTACTCCGTTACTAACTAATAACAATCCTTTGGCCAATGCTACCACATCGTCAAAAACAAAATCATCGCTTAATGGCAAACCATCGGCAAGCACGGCCAGTTGTTGTGGCGTTACCAGAATTTTCTTTCCGAGGCGTGTAAGCACCAGCACATCTTCAATCTCGCGGGCATCGGTTAACCCCGAAATTGTTAGTTGGCGACCGGCAAGCGTAAACAAATCAGCTTCTTTATTTCGATAGGCTACAATAAAATTCTCGCCAGCTATTTTGAAATCGTCATAACAATCCGAAATAATCTTCAAGCCGGATTTGTGAATCAATTGCTTGCAGCCTTTATTCTCCATTTTCAAAAAACCAAAACCGATAGCGGTTACCTGCGTGTTTGCATCGGCAAGCTTTTTGCCAGTGCGACTGAATACACCTTCTTTCAGGTTGAGGATATCATCTTGAATGGCTTCGCATTTGTAGTCTTCTTCTACATCATCAAACTGCGGTGCTAACACTTCGTTGCCACTTTGATCCATAAAGCCAAACAGGCCATTCTTATAAATAGCTACCCAACTTTGTTTATCTACTGCCAATACATTTCGGAGCGAATCTGTAAGAATAGCTTCTGGAATTTTTTCTTCCCACTCCCTGTATAGGTGAAACAAAATATCGCGCGCTTGCTTTGCGTTTTGCGTAGTTGGATAGGCGGACAGATATTGTATAAAACTTTCCGGCTGACCAGAAGCTGTCATGATTTCA
>DPSB01000514.1 GCA_003537495.1 Cytophagales bacterium
GCCTGGTAAACTTGAAGCCAGTTCAAGGTTTGTTATCAAACTCTCCGACTACAAAATTGAAATACCGGCACTTGTGGCCGAAAAAATTTCCAACACTGTTGAGATTAACGTCAATTGTATTTATGCGCCTAAATAATAAGTTATCACTCATTGGTATTCTGTTTTTTATTTCATCGATACATGCCACTAGCCAGGATTTAATGGATATGCTGGATGAAGAAACAGAAAAGCAGAATAAACCAGACTATGTAACAGCCACTTTCAAGACCACGCGCTTGATCAATGGTCACTCCGTTGAGAATGTGGCGAAAGGAGTTCTTGATTTCAGAATCTCGCATCGGTTTGGCTTTTTAAGCGATGGTGCTTATGAACTCTTTGGATTGGATCAGGCCTCCATGCGTATGGGCTTTGATTATGGACTTACAAAACGCTGGATGATTGGAGTCGGTCGCAGTACCTATCAAAAGCAATTTGATGGCTTTACCAAATATAAAGTACTAAGTCAGGTTAGTGGTGGCATGCCGATAACCGTAAGCGCTACGGCCAGTATCATGTATAAATCTTTAAAATTTGATACACCCGATCGCGAAAATTTCCTGACCTCCAAAATGTACTATTCTGCGCAACTCTTAATCGGAAGAAAGTTCAGTGAAAGTCTTTCGCTTCAACTTATGCCTACGCTTATTCACTACAACCTGGCAACTGGCATTAACGATCCAAACGATGTTTTTTCAGTAGGAGCCGGTGGAAGAATGAAACTTAATAAGCGGGTGAGTTTAAATGCCGAATATTATTACCAGATTCCAGGGCATCAGATTTCAGGCACAACTAACTCGCTTGCGTTAGGATTTGATATTGAAACGGGCGGGCATGTTTTCCAATTGAATGTCACCAATTCAACCGGCATGACCGAGCGATCGTTTATTTCTGAAACTACCGGGGATTTCTTCAAAGGCGACATCCGATTTGGCTTCACCATCTCGCGGGTATTTACATTGGCAAAACCACGATAAGACCGCGCCTCAAAGGTTTTAATTACCTATTAAGATAACTTGTCGGTAGCGCGACATCGCGCCAATAAGCAGTCACTTACCTTTATTTTGAAATTGCATTTCATGAAAACGAGGTTAAGTTTTTTGCTTTCACTTGTGGCTATCAGTGCAATCGCACAGAAAAAACAATTTGACATAACGGGTGCTGTGAGAAAGTTTGAAGGTTCGCTTTCAGCTATGTACACGCACAGTTGGCAATTGGGCAAAAAGAAAAAATTTGAAATTGGATTAGCCGGACGTTTTACTTCTTACCTCGGTCAGAACCAGTATTACATTACCGCACCGGCCAGGCTTACCTCCGGCAGTACAGGGCCGTTAGTCATCTTCAAAGAAAACATAGCAGCGAACATTGATACATTCCTGATTCAATCGCCACAGGTTAATGCAATCAATGTAGTCATTCATCTAGGCTATCAAATTACTAATCGTTTCGCTGTCGGTTTTAATATCGATGCCATTGGTATATCTATTGGATCAAAAAAGACGGGCAGTTATATCAACGGTGTGTTTGGTCAACAAGAGCAAGGCAAACCTACTGCGTTTAATTTATTATTGATCAGCGATAATGATCTTGGTACACTCAACTCTGAGCTATTCGTAAAATACAAGTGGAAAGAAAAGTGGGGCTTTAAAGGTGGCCTTCAGTTTTTATTTACGGAGTATACAACCGATACGCAAGTACAGCAAGTACCTGAACCCAACAATCGCTTTCGCGATAAATCTTTACTGTTTGCGTTTGGTGTTTACAAAAACTTAAACTGACTATGAAAAACATTTGTGCTATTCTTTTAGTGGTGATGTTAGGTTGCGAAGTAGAAGAGGCTACACCCACTATACCTATCGATGATACTTTTATGAACGATGCAGCAACCAAACTCAGTATGGGCGCTATTATCGGTGTAAACCATACCGTAAGTGGTACTGCTACCGTTTATGAACTGGACGGACAATACACGTTGGTACTTGATCCCTTTCAATCTCAAAACGGCCCCGACTTAAAAGTATATTTAAGCAAAGACATTGGTGCAAAATCTTTTATCAGGTTGGGGGTTCTTAAATCTACTACCGGTAAACAATCGTATGCCTTGCCTGCTAACATTAATTTGAGTGAATATCCTTATGCACACATCTGGTGCGAAGCCTTTTCGGTTGAATTTGCACGAGCCATGCTAAACTAAAACTGTGCTTTCGTGAATCGAAATCTATTAAAAAGCTGGAAGCTTGCGCAATGGATATTGGTATTCATTGCATCTCAAGCCACCGCGCAACGCTACACCCCAATTGATAGCGTGGGGGCAATTCGGTTTACAATTAAAAATTTCGGAGTTGCCGTGGAGGGAACGCTGCGAGGACTTCAAGGTGAAATTTTTATAAATGAAGCTGATCCTGATAAAAGTTACTTCCATGTGCAGGTTAATGCCCGAACTATTGATACCGGAATTAATCTGCGCAATAAGCACTTAAAGAAGGAAGACTACTTAAGCGCAGAAACATTTCCTACCATCGACTTTCGATCGACAAAAATTGTGTTTGCAAAAAATGAATCCCATCAGGTTGTTGGGTTGCTTACCCTAAAAGGAATAACCAAACAGATTAGTATTGCTTTCACAAGCACAGGCAAGCAACCAAAAGTTTTTTCGGGTGGATTTACAATTAACCGCCAACAGTTTAAGGTTGGTGGCAATAGCTTAAGTATGGCCGATGAAGTAAGGATTGAACTATCTGTACCTGTACGCAAAGCAAATGAGTAGTTTTTTCTGAGGTCAATCAAATCACCTCTAACTCTTTATCCTTACTTGCTTTTGTTTTGGTATTAGTAGTCGTGTATAACTTCTCGTAGTATTCGCGGGCCATGCGGTTGCTGTCAAACAGCGGCACCACATCCTCCATGCTTTGTTTCACCACAGCCGTCCATTGTTTTGGCTTTTGATAATACATGGGTACGATTTCTTTTTCCAGAAGCGTGAGCAGGTTATCGTTCTCAATCTGATCCTGTTCATCCGAAGCATCGGTTTCGGCTGGTGAAATGATAAAACAATTTTTACCATGCTTGGAAAACTCCGGAATCCAGCCATCGGGAATGGAAAGATTCACACTGCCATTCATGGCGGCTGTCATGCCCGAAGTACCCGAAGCTTCGCGGAACATTTTAGGAGTGTTGAGCCATAAATCAGAACCGCGCTTCAACAAACGCGAAAGTTCCATTTCATATCCCGTAAGGATAGCGCAATTAGGAAGCTCTTTGGTTTTCCAATGGATATCATTAAATATTCCAATCGCACCGAAATCTTCAGGATAAGGTTTACCGGCCCAAATAACCTGCACCGGAAATTCTTTGTTGTTTACCAAAGCAAGAAAGCGTTCGAAATCGCGGAGCAACAGATTAGCCCGTTTGTAAGCCGCAAAACGTCTGGCCCATACAATCGTAATTACGTTCTCATCAAAAATTTTTCCGGTCTGATTCGCTACCAC
>DPSB01000327.1 GCA_003537495.1 Cytophagales bacterium
TTGTTCACCAACGTGGCACAATCGAACCGGATTGCACAGGAAGAAATTTTCGGGCCGGTACTTGCCATTCAAACTTTCCGTACGGTTGATGAAGTGATTGAAAAGGCCAACAATACGGCTTTTGGTTTGTCGGCCGGCGTGTGGACAGACAAAGGTTCTAAAATATTCAACCTAACCACTAAGCTCAGGGCAGGCGTGGTTTGGGCAAACACATATAACAAATTTGATCCAACATCACCATTTGGCGGATACAAGGAAAGTGGATTTGGCCGGGAAGGCGGATTGCACGGTATTGATGCATATGTGAAATAGGTTCTACCCTTTTACTTTTAAATTTTTACTTTTTTGTCATGGCAAAAACTATATCAAAAAAAATAACCGCTGCCATTCATGCTAACGGTAACGGCCAACACAAATTAGAGAGCGAGAAAAGGCTTGAAGTGCTGAAGACATATAAAATATATGTTGGTGGGCAATTTCCCCGTACAGAGTCTGGACGGTATTATGTTGCCCAAAACGATAAAGGGGAAAAACTCGCCAATGTTTGCCTTTGTTCAAGGAAGGATGTGCGCGACGCTGTAGTGGCTGCCCGTGGCGCGTTTGGCGGATGGTCGGCGCGTGCCGCTTTCAACCGCGGACAAATCCTGTACCGCATTGCTGAAATGCTGGAAGGCCGTAAAGCCCAGTTTGTGGATGAACTCATGCGCCAGGGATATTCCCGCGTACAGGCAGAAAAAGAAGTACTTCTGGCGATTGACCGCCTGATTTATTATAGTGGATGGTGCGATAAATTTCAACAGGTATTCAGCTCGGTGAACCCGGTGGCATCCCCACATTTTAATTTTTCAACACCCGAACCTACCGGAGTGGTTACAGTAGTCGCGCCGCAACAATCCGGTTTGCTCGGACTGGTGTCGGCCATTGCGCCCATCATCTGCGGAGGTAACACCTGCGTGGTGCTGGCATCTGAATCAAAGCCTTTGTGCGCAGTGACTTTCGGTGAAGTGCTGAACAGTTCCGATTTGCCCGGGGGCGTGGTGAATATCCTGACCGGGAGCCCTAAGGAATTATTGCCTTTCCTCTCTGACCATATGGATGTAAATGCCATCTGGTACTCAGAAAACAACCATTCAGCCATACAGATGATCCAGGAAAAAGCATCACTGAATGTAAAGAGGGTCCGGATTTATGACGTTGTAAACTGGGCATCAGAACAGGGGCAGTCTCCTTATTTCATCCTCGATTTCCAGGAAATCAAAACAACATGGCACCCCATCGAGTTAATCGGTGGCGCAAAAGCTGGTTATTAAACCATCTTAAAGCTTTTGAATGGCCGGCATATCATATCTTAAATTAGATTAGATTTGTAAGGCCTGCAAACTTATGCCTGACACCCGGCAAAATCCAATGGCCTGATCAGCCAAACAAACATCATATTCAATCACACAATACTTATTTTATGAAACGTTCAGGACTATTGATTCTTTTAGGCATTTTGGTTATCCTCGGATTTTGGGGATGCAATTCGTATAACGGACTGGTGAAGCAGGACGAAAGTGTTAAAAAGGCATGGAACAATGTACAGACAGAATATCAGAACCGTTCAGATCTTGTTGGAAACCTCGTCAATACTGTTAAAGGCGCAGCCAATTTTGAACAAAAAACACTAACAGATGTGGTGGAAGCAAGGGCTAAAGCTACCAGTGTGAATATTAATGCAGATAACCTCACACCTGAAAAAATTGCTGAGTTCCAAGCTGCCCAAAGCCAGTTAAGCGGCTCACTGAGCAGGTTGCTTGCTACCGTTGAGGCCTATCCGACATTAAAGGCTACAGAAAACTTTACAAAACTGCAAGGCCAGCTGGAAGGAATTGAAAACAACATCAAGAATTCTCGAAAGATATTCAATGATGAGATTAATCTGTATAACACAAAGGTTCGTTCCTTCCCAATGAACATTCTTGGCGGGATTTTTGGCTTCAAACAAAAAGAAGGATTTAAAGCAGATCCCGGGGCAGAAAAAGCGCCTGAGGTTAAATTCTAAGCAAGCAATCCATGAAGAATAATCGTTATTCCGGTTATATCATTGGTGCCATACTTGTTGCCATTGGTATTTACATTGCAGTTGCTTTCAACGGACTAGTTAATAAAGAGGAGAGAATGAAATTGCAATGGAATGAAGTCCAGAATGCTTATCAAAGAAGACTCGATCTAATTCCGAATGTGGTGAATGTGGTAAAAGGCGGGACTGATTTTGAACAAACCACTTTGCAAAAAGTTACGGAAGCAAGGTCAAAGGCTAGCAGCATGAAAATATCTGGAGAGCCTACTGCTGAATCTTATAATGAGCAAACTAGGTTGCAGGATGAACTTGCTAGTGCCGCCACCCGGTTAATGATTGTTGTGGAAAAATACCCTGATATACAAGGTACACGCGCATTTGCAGACCTTCAGACACAGCTGGAAGGAACCGAAAGAAGGATCAAAGTAGCCCGTAAAGATTTCAATGTGTCTGTCGCAGCATATAACAGCTATGTAAAAAGTTTTCCAACCAGCTTGGTAGCAACCCTTTTTGGATTCAGTGCTAAAGAAGGTTTTCAGTCTGATAAAGGTGCAGACAAGTCTGTTGAAATCAAATTTTAAAATATCACCTTAGTGGCCTTATTTTCAATTTTTAAAAAGAAAGATTTCTTTTCAGCTGCTGAAAAGGAGCAGATTGTTGCTGCCATTCGAAGCGCCG
>DPSB01000394.1 GCA_003537495.1 Cytophagales bacterium
TAAGAAGGTCGCGATTTGGGAACGGCTCTTCTTTGGAAATCATGATGGGCAAAGCAAGGGCAGCTGCCAACGAAACAATACCTCGCATGCCCGACCAGGCTACGATGGAGACTTGTCGCATACTGGGATTTGGTTCGGTTGATCGAACCTCTTTACTTAACCAACGTGGTAAATAGGTTCCGGGAAAAACCCAAAGTATGCGCGCCACAATCGTTACCACACTTATCAAAACTCCGTATAGCAAAAGCGTTGACCAATGATACGTGCCGAGGTTTTCAAAAATGAATGGCAACTGTAATCCGATCAGGATAAAAATTACACCATTCAGAATAAAGATCATGGTATCCCACACGGCAGTTGCCTGAAGGCGAGTACGATTGGAAAATACCTCCGATGATCGAGGACTCATAAACAACCCTGCCGCCACTACTGACAATACACCTGAAGCATGAAACTCTTCCGCTACCAGATAAGAAGCATAAGGCGCAAGCAACGTAAACACCGTGTCTGTTGTAGCATTGTTAGGCGTAATTTTATGAATCCAATAAAATGCATACCCAACAGCCAATCCTAATACAACACCCAACCCGGCCACATAGAAAAAGTTAATGCCTGCCAGCCAGAAAATAAACGACCCCGATGCTGTTGCGGCTATTGCATACCGGTACGCAATCAATCCGGTAGCATCGTTCACCAAACTCTCACCTTCCAGAATGGTGATTATTCGCCTCGGTAATTTTAATCCTTTTGTGGCGGCCGTTGCAGCCACCGCATCGGGTGGTGAAATGATAGCGCCCAACACAAATGATTCGGGCCACCCAAAGTTGGGTATAAAATAATGGGCAGCCATAGCCACCAACACCGTAGTGAATAGAACGCACCCAACCGCCAACAATGAAATGGGTCGGATGGATTCTTTAAAGTCGGGCCAGGAAGTGTACCACGCAGCCGCATATAAAACCGGTGGAAGAAATATCAGAAAAACCACATCTGGGTTCAAGCTCACGTGTGGCAAGCCCGGTACCACGCCAATTCCAATTCCCACCAAAACCAAAAGAATAGGATAAGGAATCCGGATTCGGTCTGTAATCTGGGCCAATGCCGTTACAATCGATAGTAAAATGATGATCAGACTTACGTTTTCCATGCACCAATTTTGAGTAGGTTAAAAACCCACAGACGCTATAATGTGAAATGAAACAATTTTGCTAATTTAATGTCTTGATATGCACTTTAACCCCGCGCGCATGAAATACTTTACAGCTTTTTTACTGCTTGTGGCTTTAGGTTCTCCGGCCCTGGCACAGCAAGATCCTTTGTACGCGCAGTATATCAATAACCCGATTCTACTTAACCCGGCTTATGCAGGATTGAATGACAACTTTAATGCGAACGTTACCTATCGCAACCAATGGGGTGGTTTTGATGGTAATCCGGTTACGTATAATGCAAATGCTCATGTTTCACTAGTTGACAATAAGGTGGGCGCAGGCCTGATGTTCACAACCGATAAGATTGGAGTTACAACAAATACAGAACTACAAGCTGCATTCTCTTACAAGCTAAAATTGGATGAGAGCAAGATATTCAGCTTTGGTATGCAGGCTGGGTTTGTTAATTATAGAGATAACGTACTCGATCAAAATAGAATTAATATTGGTGATCCCGATGATCCAGCATTCATGCAAAATGAAAATATTACTAAACCAAATCTTGGTGCGGGTGTAATCTTAAAAAGCGATAAATTTTTGCTGGGCGCATCTGTTCCTCGTCTTCTCTCTACAAAAATCTCAGTTGCATCCTCTGGATCAGTTCAGGATTTCGAACTATACAAACAACACTTTTATTTCTTCGGCTCGTATGTAATCTTTTTGAATGAAAATATTCGATTGAAGCCTTCCACGCTGGTTCGGGCAGTGGGCGGCTCACCGGTTTCGGTAGATCTTAATTTCAACTTCAACTTCAACGAGAAAATTACAGCCGGAATTTTTACCCGAAATTTTGCTGCCTATGGTATTCAGTTGCAAGCCAAGTTAGGTAACAACATCCGGCTGGGCTACATTTTTGAACTTCCTACTGGTAACTCTGTAGGCACGCGCTTCCTGACACACGAAGTTTTATTGGGAACAACGGTACCGGTGTTCGACTATCATGATCGATCCATCAGCACCTTCTGATAATATTCCGGAATTTTTAAGCCTGTTTTGAACCATTTACCCGCAAGCGGGTTTTACTTGTATTAATGAAGATAGCCGTTTATCGTAAAGAGCATTTTAATGCTGCCCATCGTTTGTTCAATCCGGCCTGGCCCGATGAAAAGAATAATGCGGTGTTTGGAAAATGTAACAACCCCAACTACCACGGGCACAATTATGAACTTGAAGTAAAGCTGATTGGCACTCCCGATCCTGAAACCGGGTACGTATTCGATATGAAAGTTTTAAGCGACCTGATTCAAGAGCATGTGGTAAAACAGTTCGATCACAAAAATCTTAATTTAGATACTGCTTATTTTAAAAACCTGAACCCAACGGCTGAAAACATTGCCGTAGTTATCTGGCGGATACTGAGGCAGCAAATTGATAACCAGTACGACCTAAAAGTTAAACTGTATGAGACAGAAAGAAATTTCGTTGAATATCCAGCCGATTAATCCACTTGACGATCAGGATGAAGAACACATCCTTACCTCCTGGAATACGCCTTTACGGGAAGATGCCTTCGCAGTAAGCGATGACGAAAAAGTAGAGCAGATTGAAAAACGCTTTCGCGAGATCATGGAAATACTGGGCCTCGATCTGAATGATGATAGCCTGAAAGGAACTCCACGCAGAGTGGCTAAAATGTATGTGAAAGAAGTTTTCAGCGGCCTGAATCCAAAGAACAAACCCCAGGCAAGACTATTCGAAAATAAATACAAGTACGATCAGATGCTGGTTGAAAAGGACATTACCTTTTATAGTCATTGCGAGCATCACTTTGTTCCCATTTATGGTAAAGCCCACGTGGGCTACTTTTCAAATGGCAAAGTAATTGGCCTATCAAAGATAAACCGCATTGTACAATACTTTGCTAAACGTCC
>DPSB01000392.1:0-3964 GCA_003537495.1 Cytophagales bacterium
CAAAATGCCCCGTTCGCGAAACAGGTTTTTTATTATAGCATTCATTGATAATGAGTGTATAAACGCCTCGGCATTATTAAACGCTTCGGATGAAGGATTAAACTGCCAATTGGAGAAAATTGAGTTTGAATACGATACTCCAACATTAAGCCTTGGTGTAAGTTGCTGATTATAGTCTGCACTAATGCCATATCCTAATTTGAAATTAGATAGGAGTGATGGAAAGGCAAAAGCTCCCTTGTTTGTTTCTGTTTTTCCAAGCGGAAAGGCTAGGGTGCTTGATATTGTAAAACCGGCCTTACTTTCTATTACTAATTGTTGGGCTTTAAGACCGTAGCTTGCAATAAGGAACGCAAGTGTTATAATCGTTACACTTCTCATTGTTAATAATTTGGATTGAATTTCACGAAATGTTTTTGAACAAAATCACTGTAATTCCCTATGCCGTAGTACGCAGCTCCGCTTATTACAAAGGTACTTGCATTTTGTACTGTGTAATGTGTACTGGGTACCTGCTCCCAGGTATCAGTTATTGGGTCGTAACGATAAAATCTATAGCTATCCATGAAGTTTTCATAATAGCGACCACTACCAACATAGCCTTCCCCGTTTAAGGAAAAGGTAACAAAGCCGGTTCCTCCATCGGGCAGAGGAACATCGGACTTTCTTGTCCAGATATCAGATTGAGGATTATATTCATAAAATCCTTTCGTATCCCCACAGGCATAAAGTTTTTCACCAATTGTAAATGAAAACGTTCTATAAGGAAGACCTAAAACTGTTCCGGGAAACGAAGCTTTGTTACTCCATTGGTCTAGAACAGCATTATACTCTGAAAGTCCATTGCCTGCCAGTAAATAAACTTTACTATTTGTTGTAACGATTCTACTATTTTCGGATGTAACGGGAAAGTAGTCGTTCTTTTGAGTCCATTGGTCTAACGTTGGATGATACTCCCAAACATCGCTACTTACTCCAGAAGTTGTATAGCCTCCGATAATATAACCTTTATCCCCGATAGAAAATCCCATCGCATGATACCGCTTTGGTCCTGGAAAATCAGTCTTCTGGTCCCATGAATTTGTTTGTGGATCGAAAGCCCAGAAGTCATTCATGGGACAAACACAATTGGCTGAAAAT
The DNA here is from genome assembly GCA_003537495.1 of Cytophagales bacterium. Taxonomy (GTDB): domain Bacteria; phylum Bacteroidota; class Bacteroidia; order Cytophagales; family Cyclobacteriaceae; genus ELB16-189. The sequence goes on from DPSB01000392.1 coordinate 1,141, forward strand.
GTCCCTGTTCCAAGATAACCTTTATTACCAATCACAAAACTGGCTGCATGCGTTCGGGCGATACCTGCAAATTCAACACTATTGCTCCACGGAGAAAGAGCACTGAACGATTGAGGCTTAATAGCCGACTTTTGAGTTACCACAACCTTAACATCGACAGCATTATCTGGATTATTACTAAGAAAGAAAGGGATCTCAACTTTTATTTCTGTGGTTGATGCTTCGAGAATTTTGGCATCATGGATAGAAAAGAAAACTTTATTTTCATTAGTAATAGCACTGAAATTCTTTCCATTTATAGTCATAATTTCACCAGGATACGCTTGGGTTGGGTTTATGCTAAAAATCTCAGGACCCTCAATTGTAAAAAGTGACGGAAATTGGCCTGTAATTCCATTGACAGTTACGGTTAATGGAACAGTTCCGGCAAAGTCTGTAGGCGGAACTTTTACAGTTAGCCGTGTTTCTGATGCAGTGATTATTTCCGATATGGTTTGTCCAAACTGAACGATATTCTCAGTTGGTGTTGTTGAAAAGCCTTCTCCGTCAATAGTAATGGTAGTTCCCTGGATGGCTGCGAGAGGGTTTACTTCAGTTAGAATTGGTCCCTCCAGTATGAATTCTTCCATTGAAAAAGTTGTGGCCTCACTTATCCTCACGGAGATTTTAAATTTGCCCGATATGATAATTTCACTAGGCAACCTTGCTTGGATTTCTGTTGCGGTTGAAGAAATTATGGTACATGTTAAAGCTCCGACTCTTACTAAATTTCGATCTGACTGTTGACTGAAGTTATTGCCAGTAATTGTTAGTATAGCATTAGAAGAACCTCTCACTGGGGAAAATGCAGTTATAACGGGTCCTTTAATGTTTTTGGTTTTGAATTTAGTAGCCTCACCAAAAATAGTGGAGGAGGGAGTTGTTACATATGCCCAGACAAAGTACTCACTATTGCTGACAAGATTTGAATTAATTTGTTGTGCAAACTCACCCTTGAAACTCCCTTCTCCAACTTTGAAGCGGTTATTTAAAAGACTTGGCTCGTTAGTTGTTGACCAAACAAAGCCATATTCATGTATTTTGTCAGTATCGGAACCTTGAATTGAACCCGTAAAAAGCACCCCCTCATCTGTTAATTCTTTAACAAGTCCTGTGTGTACAATTGTAGTTTGAGGCTCATCGGTGCAGCACATCAAGATACAGTACACCAAACCTAAAAGAAGCGAAGAGCTATTTTTCATAAAACTTAATATCATATATGCTATTTGGGAGTAAGGCACTCTTAGTTCTAAGGTATTTAGACTCCTATTATTTTCCTAATACCTATTAGCATTTGTGACGACACTAATTAAACATGAAGGTTGTAAGCAATCTTTGCTTTGAAGAATTAAATATTCAGAAGAACCTATAGCTAAAGGATTCTTTTGTTATAATATTTTAAGTGTATTAACTAAAAGTAAAAATTGATACTAAAAAGTAGCCCTAAAAATCAAAAACAACGTTCCGGCCATTACCATAACCACCGGTAACGTTAGCAACCAGGCAATTAAAATATTGCGCACCGTATCGGCTTGTAGATTTTTAATTCCTTTGCTGGCCACCATCGAACCTGCAATACCGGAAGATAAAACGTGTGTAGTACTTACAGGTAATCCAAATGCAGTAGAAAGTCCGATAGTTGTAGAGGCAACAAGTTCCGCACTTGCACCTTGGGCGTATGTTAAATGTTCTTTCCCTATTTTTTCACCAATGGTTTTTACAATACGTTTCCACCCAATCATAGTACCAAAGCCAAGCGAGATCGCAATCATTACAATAACCCATTGTGGCGAGTAGTCTGTAATCTTGCGCACCGACTTCATATTATCAGCTAAGGTTTTCTTTTCGGCTTCGCTTATTACCAGTTCATCATTTGAGCTCAACGATTTTACGTGGCTGTTCAGCATCATCACATCTTTCCGAACCAAAAATCTTTTTTCCGATTCAATGTTACTTACAGAAGTAAAGCTTCCTACCTGGGTAAGCAACCGCGAAGTCATTACTTTAGCGCTATCTAATTTGGCATTATCTGATTGCGAGAGCGGAGTGCCATCCAGTCCGTTAATGGTAAGTTCAATTTTCTTTAGCGGCTCTTGTAGTCGCGAAGGATTAAACGAAGGGTTTAGTGCAAAGTAAGCCGGTACTATACCAATCAAAATCAGCATTACTAACCCCACACCTTTCTGGCCATCGTTCGAACCATGAAAGCCGCTTACCGCTGTACAAGTAAGAATTAAGATGGAACGTATCCACCACGGTGGCAGTTGATTTTTCTTGGGTTCTTTAAAGAGCCCATCACCTGCAGCTGTGTTCTTGGTTAAGTTTCGCAACAAGAACATGAGTATAATGGTAAGCGAGAATCCAAATAGGGGTGATATTAAAAGTGAAGCTCCAATCTCCTGCGCTTTGCCCCAGTTTACTGCGGCTTCGTTGGCATCCGGTAACAGCGAGTATGCGAGACCCACACCTAATATAGAGCCAATCAATGTATGCGAGCTTGAACACGGAATTCCAAAATACCACGTAAGTAGATTCCAGAAAATGGCACTCAGCAAAAGTGCCATCACCATGGCCAGGCTGTGTGCTATGTTTTGATCCACCAGCGACTCCACCGGCAGTAGATTTACAATTCCCATCGCCACCGTAATTCCACCCAGAAAAACACCAATCGCATTACAAATGCCCGACCATACTACGGCTGTCCATGGTTTAAGTGAGTTGGTGTAAATAACAGTAGCTACTGCGTTGGCGGTATCGTGAAAGCCATTCACAAATTCAAATCCGC
>DPSB01000392.1:4240-7140 GCA_003537495.1 Cytophagales bacterium
AATTCAAATCCGCAGGCGGCCAATAAGCAAACAATAAGCAGAATGGTGTAGGAGAGCTCTAGATCGAACATACTATAGGTAATAGAAGTGCGGTAAAGGTACGGGGTTGACGAAAGGTCAATGTTAAGGTAATGTTACCAATTTTTTTGTAGAGAAGGATTCTGTATTGGGGCTTACTCATCCTTAATTTTTTACAATAGCATGATTATCAAGGAAGTAAAAATAAAACTACTAACAGCCTACTCTTTTTTGAGAGGTTGAATTGTAACAATTTGCAAGCTGTTAGCGGGTTGCGGATGCAAATAGAAATTCAAGGTGAGCAGGTAGCGTTATTGCCTCAGAAAGCAATCTGGTTAAAGAACCAAAGCATTGTACTTTTAGCCGATCTGCACTTTGGCAAGATTAATCATTTCCGAAAGTCGGGTATTCCGGTGCCACCCAAAGCCAATGATAAAAATACCGATCTGCTGATTTCAGTTTTGCAATCCACCAAACCTGAACGTGTCATCTTTCTGGGCGATTTATTTCATAGTCATTATAATGAAGAGTGGGAGGTGTTAGGTCAGGTGCGCAGGCATTTTGTTAACTGTTCGTTCGAGTTGGTGTTGGGTAATCATGATATTCTAAGTGCGCTGCAATACGAACGCAATAACTTACAATTGCATGTGGGTGAATACCGGTTAGGTAATTTTTTACTTTCGCATGAACCGCTGCAAAACATTCCTGCTGATACTTACAATCTCGCAGGTCATATTCATCCGGCCGTGCGCTTGAGAGGAACAGGCAGGCAATCGGTCACGTTGCCGTGTTTTTATTTTGGAAAACAGCAAGGCATTCTTCCGGCCTTTGGTTCGTTTACCGGAACAGCCCGTATTGTTCCCAAAAAAGACGACAGAATTTTTGTAATTGCAGAAAACAAAGTGATTGCCTATCCGCATGAATAAATTCGTTCTTACATTTTTTACACTCGTAATTTCAGTGTGCAGCCATGGGCAGGATACTACCCGGCTTTCGTTGTTGTTTACGGGCGATATCATGCAACATGATTCAAACATTGCCACTGCATTCGATCCGGTTTCGAAGCGTTACGATTATTCAGCTTGCTTTGAATATGTAGCACCGATTGTTCGCACAGCCGATCTGGCTATTGGCAATCTTGAACTTACGTTGGCCGGTTCACCCTACAAAGGGTATCCGCAATTTAGTGCTCCCGATGCGTTGGCCGTTGAACTAAAACGAATTGGTTTTGATGTGCTGGTTACAGCCAATAATCATAGTGTTGATCGTAGGAAAAAAGGTGTGGAGCGAACCATTCGCGTGCTGGATTCATTGCAAATTTTACATACAGGTACGTTTGTGGATTCAGCTGCGCGGGCAAACACCTATCCGTTAATCGTTGAAAAGAATGGCTTCAAACTTTCATTGTTGAATTACACGTATGGTACTAACGGTATTCCAATAACCAAACCGAATATTGTTAACCTGATTGATACGGTGCAGATAAAACTGGATATGGCGCAGGCGCGCGAACAAAAAACAGATGCGATTATTGTGTTTATGCATTGGGGCGATGAGTATCAGTCTTTACCCAATTCCACACAAAAAAAACTCGCCAAACTTTTATTTCGCGAGGGCGCAAAGTTGGTTATTGGCGCACACCCACATGTATTGCAACCCATGGAGTGGAACAAAGAACGCGATCAGTTGATTGTGTACTCGCTTGGTAATTTTGTGTCAGGGCAGCGGCCGCGTTACCGCGATGGTGGCGCCATGTTATGGGTAGAGTTGCAGAAGGTTATTAAAGATTCTGTAACTCAAACATCAATCCATAATTCAGAATACGAGTTGGAGTGGGTACAAAAATCTACTGAGTTTGTGATGCGACCATTGCGCTACTTCGAAGGCGATACAGTTTTTGTGAAAGATAAAGTTTCCCGCGATGCGATGCAGTTGTTTGCAAAAGATTCAAGAGCGTTGCTCACCAAACATAATGTGCAGATAGCTGAACGAAAATTTACACAAGCCGCTGATTCGACTGAGTATGCAATCTATCTGGGTATTTTTGATGAAGCGGATACGTTGGTTAATAGCAATGAACTACTCAAATTCTACGGACTAACACAGGTTTCGGATGAACAAGGGAAAGTGAATTGCTATGTAGGAAAATTTTACGATGCTGAAATCGCGCGACAAGTATTGACTGAGATTCATGCGTTGCCTGTTTTTAGAAGAGCCCGAATGATAAGGCGTGTGCAGTAAAACGGAATACCTATCTTTGAGTAATGGAAAAATCCAAGCCGATATTTCACAGACGCATTTTCTGGGATGTTGATTTTGACAAACTGGATTACGATCTGCGGTATAAGTTTGTAATTGAACGGGTATTTGAACGAGGCGATGTGGAAGACATTCGCCAATGCAGAAGGTATTATGGTGATGAAACTGTTAAAGCGGCACTAATCCATGCGAAGTTTTTACACGACCATACATTGAAGTTTGTGGCAGTGCTTTTTGATATTCCTATTGAACAATTCAGATGTTACACTTTGAGACAGTTGACCCCGGGACTCTTTCCTTATTGAACCACCTTTTTCGCATTAAAGAGTTGTCTGGTTTTTCTTTGGTTGGTGGAACTGCGTTGTCATTAAAATTTGGACACAGAATCTCGATAGACCTTGATCTTTTTTCAAATGAATCATTTGATAAACCAATGTTGGTTTCCACTCTTGAACGGGAATTTGGTACAGGTTTCGAGTTTAATGGAAATCTTAAGTCGTTTGGAATTTTTTGTTTCATTAACAATGTTAAAGTTGACCTTATCCACTACCCGCATCCGATACTTCAAAGTCCAGAAGTTTATCCTACTGGCCTGAGATTATATTCTGATTTAGATATAGCGG
>DPSB01000391.1:0-199 GCA_003537495.1 Cytophagales bacterium
GATGCTTCTTCGTGGCCGCGCATTCTAAACGTGAGGCACTCTAATAAAACGGGCTGTGGTTTATCGCGCATTTTTTCGGCAAGCGATTTTACTGTGGTGTAAACCTCCAACACATTGTTGCCATCAACTTGTACACCTTCTATTCCGTAGCCAATGGCTTTATCGATAAACTGTTTGCATTTAAATTGTTCGTTGCTGA
>DPSB01000391.1:469-598 GCA_003537495.1 Cytophagales bacterium
GCTTAAACTGTTCGTTGCTGGGTGTAGAAAGTCCGTAGCCGTTATTTTCAATTACAAAAATTACGGGCAGGTTCCACACAGCGGCAACGTTAATGGCTTCATGAAAGTCGCCTTCGCTGGTTCCGCCAT
>DPSB01000391.1:873-13019 GCA_003537495.1 Cytophagales bacterium
TCGCCTTCGCTGGTTCCGCCATCGCCATTAAAAACAACAGTAACACGCTTTTCTTTTTTAAGTGTGGAGGCAAGCGCAATACCATCGGCTACTCCGTTTTGCGGGCCGAGGTGCGAGATCATGCCTACAATGTGATGCTCATTTGTGCCAAAGTGAAAAGATCTGTCGCGGCCTTTGGTAAAACCCGAACCAGTGCCTTGCCATTGCGCAAATAGTTTAGCGAAGGGAATGTTGCGCCCGGTAAACACACCGAGGTTGCGGTGCATGGGCAAAATGTATTCGTCTTTTTCTAATGCTTGCGTAATACCCACCGAGATAGCTTCCTGCCCAATGCCACTAAACCATTTGCTGATTTTATTCTGCCGTAGCAACACCAGCATTTTTTCTTCAATCAATCGCGGAAAGAGAAGGGTCTCGTAAAGTTGAAGCAACGTGGCATCGGTAATTTTTTTGCGCTGAAATTTCATAGCAGAAATTTTTATTGGGCTTTGGTCGAATCTGTATTGGGGTTTGAATTTGGCACTTGTTCCTTGGCAGAGATCAGCCCGAAGGTCATAATTAAACTTGTGGCCAAAATCACAAAGAAAAGGAGACTGTTTTCAACTCCTTTAAGTTTTTGCGATTCTGGAATGCTGAAAAATAGTAAGATGCTGATGAGGCCACGTGGGGAAAGAAAGAACTCGGCCAATGAGGCTGTTCGCACAAATAATTTTTGATAAATAATGCGGATGGCATAGATGATAGCCACCACACCCGATCCGTAAAGGAGCACATCTAAATTTAAAAGCGATTGAACATTTAGTGTAAATCCAAAAATCAGGAAAAAGAATGTTCTTACAATAAAAGCACTTTCGCCACTAAGCTGTACCAGTTGATGCAGGTCTTTATAAAAATTATCGTATTTAAAAGTGCGCTTAAACCAGGTGTTTCTAATCCAATGCAGGTTGTTTAGAAACAGACCAAACGCCAATACAATAACCAATGTTGGCAAATGATAATACTTACCAATGGCGTATACGAGTATGAGCACGGCAATAATCAGGAAAAACTTGAGATGATGAGTAATGCGTTTGAGCAAATAAAGCAGTACCAGGCAAAAGGCTGCTGATAAAACCAGAATCAAAATGGTTTGCCAGCCTAATCTTAAAAAAGAGTTAAAGCCAATTGTTTCGTTGGCCAACATAAAGTTGAAAAGGATAATGCCGAAAATATCCGACAGAGAAGATTCGTACACGATAAAATCTTTACGGGCAATGGGTAAAGTGGCTGCCGATGGAATGGCTATGGCCGAACTGATTATACCGAGAGGCACGGCATTGAGGAAGCAGGTTTTAAAATCAGCATCCAACACATAGAAATAGAAAAGGGCAATTCCGGTAGTGGTGAGTATAAGAATAAAGAATGCCGATGAAAGCGAACTTTTTATAAGGTTAGATTTTTCTCGCTCCAGTTTTAACTCTAGAGCTCCCTCCAGCACAATAAGGATTAAACCGATTGTACCGACTAATGGTAGAATGGGTTCAAAATTAGGGATGGGAATCTCCAACCAACCAGCCAGATACCGAAGGCCGATACCACTTAAAAGTAATAGGATTACGGATGGAATTTTAAACTGCTTTGCAATCAGATCAAATAGGTAACTGAAAATGACCAGTGCACTTAGGATAATCAGGGTTACTTCAACCGACATAGAGGTAGCGATGTGTGCGCTAAAATATAGAAAAAACCATCGGCCAACCTATCTTGCGCCAAATTCAGGTAATGATTCCTTACTATACGTTTACGCTTAACAATGGCCTGCAGGTAATTGTGCATGAAGACCCCACCGTACAAATAGCCGTAATGAATATTTTGTACGATGTAGGCTCGCGCGATGAACGGCCAGACAAAACCGGGTTTGCACATTTGTTTGAACATTTAATGTTTGGAGGTTCGGCCAACATTGCCTCGTACGATGAACCCTTGCAGGTTGTGGGTGGCGAAAACAATGCGTTTACCAACACCGACATTACCAATTATTATCTCACGCTACCAGCCTCTAATCTTGAAACTGGTTTTTGGTTGGAGAGCGACAGGATGTTGAGTTTATCATTCGATCCGCAGGTGCTGGAAGTGCAACGCAAAGTGGTGATAGAAGAATTTAAACAGCGCTACCTCAATCAACCTTACGGGGATGTGTGGTTAAAACTTCGCCCGTTGGCATATAAAAATCATCCGTATCAATGGGCAACCATCGGTAAAGAAATAAGCCACATTGAAAATGCTACGATGCAGGATGTAAAAGATTTTTTCTTTACGCACTATGTGCCCAGCAATGCCATATTGGTAGTGGCTGGTAATGTAACGGTGCCACAAGTAAAGGCATTATCAGAAAAATGGTTTGGCCCAATACCGGCTGGAAAAAAACCAGTGCGAAGCTTAACAACAGAGCCAAAGCAATCGCAAAAGCGACAAGTAAGAGTTATGGCAAAAGTTCCTGCCCATGCTTTATATAAAGCGTACCACATGCCGGGTAGGTTTGAAGCTGGATTTCATGCAGCCGATTTGTTGAGCGATATTTTAGGTCGAGGGCATTCCAGCAGGCTGTATAATCAATTGGTGAAAGAGCAAGAGATTTTTACTTCGGTTTCATCATTTACCATGGGTACTATAGATCCGGGTTTGATTGTGGTAAACGGAAGAATAAAACCCGGAATTGAAATTGAACAGGCGGAAGCTGCTGTGGATGCGATTATTGATGAACTAATTACCAACGGAGCAACGGAAGAAGAACTAAAAAAAATCAAGAATCAGGCACTTACCACCATGGAGTTTGAAAAAGTGGAGGTAATGAATCGTGCTATGAATCTGGCCTTTGCGGCACTATCGGGCGATGTAGAATCTGTAAATAGTGAACAGGATAAAATTGCGCGTGTTACTTTGGCTGACATACAGCAAACAGCAGCAAAAATTTTACGGCAAGAAAATTCCAGTGTGTTGTATTACTGTGCGGAAGGCAAGTAGTTACAAAATCAGCGGAAGTGTTACGGTAAACTCAGAGCCTTTGCCTTCGGCAGATTGTACGCTAATGCTTCCTTCCAGTTTATCAAGGGTTTCTTTCACAATGTACAATCCCAGGCCCGAGCCTTCGCTTGATTCTGCTGCCCGATAGAACATATCAAAAATGCGTGCATGATGTTCAGCGGCAATACCCTGGCCATTATCCTTTACGCTTAACAATACATGATCTCCCTTTTTCAAGGCATCAATTATAATAAACGGATCGGGTTGATCGAACCGATGATACTTATATGCGTTTGAAACCAGGTTGCTGATAATAACTTTTAACCGGTTAGGATCGGTAGAGATTTCAAGTGTAGGGTCGATCTGTACTTCAATCCGCACTTTTTTATTTACAACCGAGTAAGCCAGATTTTGAACTACTTCACGCGCAAGCATTTCCAGTTTAACTGGTGTGGGTAAAAGATCGAGGCGCGTATTGCGCGAGTAATCGGTTACTTCTTTAATAAAACCTTCCATGGTTCTAATCCGGTCTTTCATCATTTGCAGAAATAACCCCACTTCTTCCGGTCGATCGGTTTTTTCGGATAGATGAATAAGGCCAAGCAAAGAACTAAGTGGAGCGCGCATATCATGGCTGGCACTATACACAAACCGATCTAACTCTTCATTGGTTTTGGCAAGTTGTTCATTTTTAAGTGCAAGTTCTTCCTCTGCTTTTTTCCTTTCGTTAATGTCAATTAGCGTGCCTACCAACACCGACTTTCCGGTTTCGTCTTGTTTAAACACGCCACTATCCTGAAACCATTTGTACAAACCACTTTTGGTTAAAAGCCTGAATTCGTTTTGATATGGTTTTTGTAAAGCCATGTGTTCGGCAATCATGGTGCGTGTACGAGCCCGATCTTCCGGGAAAACCAAAGGCGTAAAATCTTCCTGCTTCAGGTTATTTAGTTCATCTTCTTCGTAACCTAATAAACGCTTCCAATCGGCACTAACGTAAATTCTATTTTCGGCAAGCCTCCATTCGTATACTCCAGCCTTTGTACCATGCAAGGCCATTAAAAATAACTCTTCACTTTTTTTTAGATTTAAAGAAGTTTCTATCAGATTTTGTTCTGTTTCCCGGTTCCGGTTAATCAGAAAGTACACCACAAAGGCATTGGAAAGAATTCCAATAATCATGTTAGAAATAAAATTAATTTCTACCATATGCGGCTCGTAACTGGGGGTTGGTATAAGACTGAAATCAATTTTATAAGCCAAAAGGCCCAGTAGAATAGGAAGAGCGGCAAACACAAAACTGAGTATTCGATTATAGTGGTTAAGCAAGATTAGCCCTACCACCGAACAAGTCAGAAAATAAAAGTAAACCCCACCATAGGGATGATCCACATCTGCGAAAATGAATATTAATACATTAATAAGAATTAATTGTGCCAATGTAGCGGCAGTATATTTTCGTTGGCGATTCAGCGCAAACGAAAGCAAGCCACCCACAATCATCATCAAATAAAAAGGGACAAAAACAGTTACTCCGTTATAGCTATCTAAAATGATGTAAAAAATAGCTACAGTAACAATAATGCCTGCAAACTGACTGCGCAGCATCGCATACTTAAAGTCACTACGTGATGGAATAATCGATTTGCCAACCAGGAAGTCGCGGTAACTCATAAGTGTTTAACAACAATAAATATAAACTGTAATAATGACGCTCCAACCATTATTTTTGAAGAAAAGTAACAGCTTATGAAGCTAAGGGTTGGTTTGGGTTTTGACGTGCATCAATTAGAAGAAGGTCGGGATTTTTACCTGGGCGGCATTAAACTACCTGCTCAAAAAGGCGCGGTAGGCCACAGCGATGCCGATGTATTGATTCATGCCATCTGCGATGCGCTTTTGGGTGCGGCCAACCTAAGAGACATTGGGTTTCATTACTCCAATAAAGACCCTCAATGGGCGGGCAAAGACAGCAAGTATTTTTTGAAAGATGTTACCAGAATGCTGTTGGATCGTGGCTGGAAAATTGAAAATGTTGATTGTACATTAACGCTGGAGAACCCAAAAGTAAATCCGCACATTCCTGAAATGAAAAGGGTGCTGGCACCGCTCATGAATATTTCGGAAGAGGATGTTTCCATTAAAGCAACGACTAACGAAAAGTTAGGCTATGTTGGGCGCGAAGAAGGAGTGAATGCAATGGCAGTAGCCTTAATCAGAAAAGATTAGTTTAATTTAATTATGTCGGAGATCCGAGTAATCATAACCGGAGACGGATCGCATTCTTTGTTAAATGCTGAGCTGGACGAAACCTATCATTCGCGACATGGTGCAGTGCAGGAATCGGAATATGTTTTTATTGAACAAGGTTTGCGGTATTGGCTTGAACGCAACAAACCATCACAGCTGAATATTCTGGAAGTAGGACTTGGCACTGCGCTTAATGCGTGGTTAACATTTCGCTTGCAAGATGTTCAATCTTTAAAACTTCAATACTTCGCCATTGAAAAATTTCCGTTACCACAAGAGGTATGGCAGCAACTTAATTATGCAGAAGCCGATCGCGAATTGTTTGAAAAAATTCACGTTGTTTCGTGGAATAATTGGCAGCATATAACTACTGCCGGTTTGATATTTAAATGCGGGTCTACATTACAAGATGTTCAAATACCCAATTTGAAATTTGATCTGATCTATTACGATGCCTTTGCACCAAATAAACAACCCGATATGTGGACGTTTGCCATGCTCGAAAAGGTTGTTCAAAATTTGCAACAAGGTGGAGTGTTTGTAACGTATTGCGCCAAAGGTCAACTTAAACGCGATCTTAAAACGTTGGGGCTGGAAGTTCAATCTATACCCGGTCCGCCAGGTAAACGCGAAATGGTTCGGGCCATTAAAAAATAATTTAAGCTTTTGGTAACTGTACGGTAAAGGTACTTCCTTTTCCGGTTGTGGAGTTTACTTCAATTGTGCCACCAAGTTTTTGTACCGTTTCGCGTACAATATATAAACCAAGCCCCGAACCCTCGCCACGCGTAGTAGCACGATAGAACATCTCGAAAATGCGCACCTGATGTTCCGGGCTGATACCTACACCATTATCTTCAACGGTAAGTTCAAATTGATCTTTGTGTATAGCAGCTTTGATTTTTATGTAAGGATCGCTTTTCTGCGAATCGTAATATTTAATCGCGTTGCCAATAAGATTATTCAAAACAACGGCAAACCGGGGTTCGTCTGTAAATAGAACCAAGTCTGGTTCAACTTGTGTAGAGATATTGATTCTATCGCGCTCAGATAAAAACCCAAGGCTACTTAACGATGCTTGAATAGAATCTAAAACCCTCAATGGCTTTTTGTCAATTTCGGTGCGCACATTGCGAGAGTAGTCCGTAATCTCTTTTAAAAAACCCTCCATTACGCCAATCCGCTCGCGCATCATTTTAAGGCACATCGCAGTTTCCTGTGGAGTTTGGGTTTTTTCTGCAATGGTAATTAATCCTAATAAAGAAGATAAAGGCGCACGCATATCATGACTTGCGCTATATACAAAGCGATCTAACTCTTCGTTTGTTTTGGTTACCTCTTTGTGTTGTGCAATCAGTTTACTTTCTACGGTATGGTTGGCTCTGATTAGCGATACCAATACATACGAACCAAATAACAGACTAATCACCATATTGATTAAAAAAATGGTTCGTTCAATCTGTGGCGTTATGTTTTTTGGTACAGGAACTATCATAGTCGGCACCAGGTAGGCAAATACGGCAAGAAATAATGTTAGTAGTACAAGAATAACAATCAACCACTGGTAGCGGTAGCCCAGTAACACAATCGACAGTGTGTTGGTAATAAAGAAAAAGAAAAACATGCCATCTTGTGGCCGCCCTACAGAACAAAACAAATAAACAAACGCATTACATAAAGTAAAAATAAGGAGTGTGGCTGCCAGGTGTTTGCCATTTCGGTTCAGATAAAAGGACAAGCCGCTGCCGCCAATCAATAAGATATGCCAGGGAATGAAGTTAAACTCCCCTTGTAACATTACGATAATAGCATAAGTAATCCCTACCACCATAGCCACGAGGGCAAACTGGCCACGCAGCATGGTCATTTTAGAATCAGAAAACTCGTTGACGTCCTGCTGGCGGCCAAAGATTAACTTTCGAAAAAAAAGCGATAGCGTTTTTCTTTCTTCAGACGGGTATGAGTTTCGGGTACTGGCCATTTCAAGTAAACTTTTTCAATAATAACTTGCTTTATTGAATTTATCATAGTGTTTTTCATCGCTCTAAAGTTTTTACCTTTGCATCTTTAAAAATCGTTGAACATTGAGCAAGAAAGTTAAGATCGGTACCGTGCAGATGAGCTGCACGAAAGAGCCCAAAGAAAATCTGGCGAAAGCCATTGAAAAAGTGCGTGAGGCAGCAGCTAAAGGAGCACAGATTGTTTGTTTGCAAGAGCTTTTTACCTCGCTCTACTTTTGCGATGTAGAGGACTATGAAAACTTTAAACTGGCAGAAGCCATTCCCGGCCCGTCAACCGAATCATTATCTGCGGTAGCGAAAGAATTGGGTGTGGTAATTATAGCCTCCTTGTTTGAAAAACGCACCGAAGGTTTGTACCACAACACCACGGCCGTGATTGATGCCGATGGAAAATATTTGGGTAAGTATCGTAAGATGCACATCCCGGACGACCCGGCTTATTACGAAAAATTTTATTTCACTCCGGGCGACCTTGGTTATAAAGTATTCAAAACCAAGTTTGCCAACATCGGTATTCTCATTTGCTGGGATCAGTGGTATCCCGAAGCATCGCGCATTACTGCGCTGATGGGTGCCGAAGTTTTATTTTACCCGACAGCCATTGGTTGGGCAACCTCGCAAGACGAAGCAACCAACACCGAACAATACGGAGCGTGGCAGACCATTCAGCGCAGTCACGCGGTGGCCAACGGCTTGCACGTAGTGAGCGTGAACCGCGTGGGTTTCGAACAAAATGGTGCGATGAAATTCTGGGGCGGTTCTTTTATTGCAAATCCGCTCGGAAGTATTTTGTATCAAGGATCGCACGATAAGGAGGAAGTAAACGTGTTGGAACTTGATCTGAAAAAGACAGACAGCGTTCGCACACACTGGCCTTTCTTACGCGATAGAAGAATAGATTCGTATCAGCCGATCACCAAAAGATTTATTGACGAGGATTAGTCGATAGTCCATGGTCGATAGCAGACTATGGACTATCGACCATCATACTATTGACTAAAATGAAAACACCCAAAGAACTCGGCTTCCACTTCCCTGCCGAATTTGCAAAACATACTGCAACCTGGTTAAGCTGGCCGCACAAAGAAGCTTCGTGGCCCGGAAAGATCGAAACGATTTATCCGCGCTATGCTGAATTTATCAAGCGTGTAGCCGAAGGTGAAACGGTAAATATTAACGTAGTGAATGAGGCGATGCGTGAAAAAGCAACGCGACATCTTAACGAAGCGGGTGCAGATCTGCGCAACATTCAATTTTTTATTCACCCGACCAACGATGCATGGTGTCGCGATCATGGCCCTGCGTTCTTGATCAATCCGAAAGAAAAAAAGAAAATGATTGTCGATTGGGGTTATAACGCCTGGGGCGGAAAATATCCACCATTTGATTTAGATGATGTGATCCCCACGTTGATTGCAAAGCATTACAACATTCCGGTGGTGGAGCCGGGTATTGTAATGGAAGGTGGATCAGTTGAGTTTAATGGAAAAGGAACATTACTTACGACACGTGCTTGTTTGTTGAACGAAAACAGAAACCCCCACTTGAATCAATCACAAATTGAAAAGTATTTGATTGATTATTATGGTGTCGATCACATCCTTTGGTTAGGCGATGGCATTATTGGTGACGATACCGATGGCCACATTGATGACCTTACCCGTTTTGTCAATGAAGACACAGTCGTAACGATTGTAGAGGAAAACAAAAACGATGAGAACTACCAAATCCTTCAGGACAATCTGAAAGAATTAAAAACACTTCGATTAGAAAATGGCAAACAGATGAACATCATCGAACTGCCCATGCCTACACCCATTGTATATGAGGATCAACGCTTACCGGCTTCCTATGCTAACTTTTACATCGCCAATAAATATGTAGTTGTTCCCACGTTCCGCGATAAGAATGACGATCGTGCGCTTGATATTTTGCAATCATGTTTTACCGATCGTAAGGTAGTTGGTATTGATTCAACGGATATAATCTGGGGATTGGGTTCCTTTCATTGCTTGAGTCAGCAAGAGCCGGAGGTTTAGTTGGCCACCGAAATCGAGTGAGTAGATTTTTTTCAGGTATTTCATTCCACTGGTTTGCCTTTCTCTATCTTCGCGGCCAGTATGGGTACTCGTAAGCATTATGCAGCAGCCGTTTCGGCATTTGTCGTGTGGGGATTTTTCTCGTTACCGCTACGAGCTCTTAAAGATTATACAGCAGGTGAAATTCTGTATTTCCGCATAGCTTCATCCGTAGTTATTCTACTGGTCATTCTGTTTGGTTTCCGAAGGTATAAGATGAAGATGGATCTGATGCGGTTGAGGTCTTTTCCGGAAAAGCAACGCAACCAGATTGTGGGATTAATTTTGGGTGGTGGCGTTTTGTTGATAGTTAACTGGCTGATTTTTATTTACGTAATCAACGCCATCAATATCAAAACTGCATCGTTCTCATATTTTATTTGTCCCGTGCTAACGGCAGTACTTGGAAATTTTATTTTACGAGAGAAGTTATCGCAATTACAATGGCTGGCAGTTTCATTGTGCATTATTAGTTGTGTATTACTGGGCCTGAATTCCGCAGCGGAGTTAGGTTATAGCTTTGCAGTAGCGTTGTCGTATGCCTTGTACCTGATTACCCAAAGACGAAACAACGGGTTTGATCGATTATCTGTCTTATTTGTTCAGATGCTTTTTGCATTGCTGATTCTTTCGTTGGCGTTTCCATGGTTAGTGAATGACGTGCCCCAAACTTTTCACTTTTACGGATTGATTATAGTTGTGGCCGGAGTGTTTACGGTATTGCCATTATTTCTAAACCTGTATGCGCTAAACGGCATTAACTCAACCACAGTTGGAATTTTGTTGTACATCAATCCGCTGATGAATTTTATAATTGCGTTTTTGGTTTTTGACGAAACTATTACTTCGCTGCAAGCCATCGGGTACCTGATAATTCTGGTTGCATTGGTTTTATTTAACTATCCCAACCTGCAAAAAATGCGTGTGCGTTTAACGAACAGCGCTAATGCTTAGAATGATATTAAACCGCCAGGCGTAACGCAAACATCCAATCGAACATCCAACGCAGATGTTTCAAATTCTTCTTCAGCCTCAAAAAGTGATAAGCCAACTTTCTTGCAATCTGGTCGACAAAATTTTAGGAATCGATCATAAAACCCTTTGCCATAACCAACGCGATGCCCGCTTCTATCGAAGGCCAGAAGGGGAACTAATACCAAATCAATTTTTTCTGTTTCAGTAAGTATCCCATGCGCAGGTTCCTGAATTCCCCACGAGGTAGTTACCAGTTGATGCAATCCTTCAAAGTAGAAGTTCTCAAGTGTGTTATGGAGTACGTTGGTTTTCGGAATAGAAATCTGAATGTGCGGAAACTCTCTTCGCAGCCGATCAATAATTAGCCATGTATCGGGTTCGCGCTTCGAAACAACGGGAAGAAATGTATGAATCACCTTAATAAAGGAAAGATCAATGGAGGTGAAAAACTGTTGGTAAACCTGGAAGCTGAGTTGAGCAGATGCTGCATCTGAAAG
This sequence comes from Cytophagales bacterium, assembly GCA_003537495.1. Taxonomy (GTDB): domain Bacteria; phylum Bacteroidota; class Bacteroidia; order Cytophagales; family Cyclobacteriaceae; genus ELB16-189. Next base: position 11,698 of record DPSB01000391.1, read on the forward strand.
CGCAGTTCGCTTTTCCAAATAGATTTTTCGTAGCTCAGCTTTATTCATAGCTCAGCGTATGAAAGCGAAAATCAAACGGATCGAAGTGTGTCAATAATTGTTGAATAAATTGAGAATCGGTCGGATAGAAGTTTAATAAGTTGTCGGTACGTTCCTGCAGATTGCCATTCGGAAACAACGCATCTTTCACGGCTTCAATTTGCTGGAGTTTATCTGAATGTCTACGTTTCTCAGCCCGTAGCATTTTTTGCTCAATGCGGTTTAATGCATTGGCGGTGTGTTTGGCTTGTGCGCCAACAAACTGTGTTAATGAAGCATCAATGGAATTGGCTTTAGCCTGCAATTTTTCAAACAACACGCTTACCTGTTGCATTTCTTTGCTGATGGTAAGTTCTTGTGTGGAGTTATGAAGTACCCAATGATTGAAGATAAAATTCTTTTGCGCGAAGAATAATTTTAAATCAATGCCGGTCTTTTTCATTTTGCGATCGGTGGGTGCATCCACCACCAGCGCAAAGTTACGGGGCATTAAGATGGGGAAGGGTTGCTCAAAGTGATCGAACACTTTTTTGAGTTCGAGCCAATACACCAATTCGGCCGGACCACCAATATAGGCCAAGTTAGGTAAAATCATTTCCTGGTAAAGTGGGCGCAAGATTACATTAGGGCTAAACTCTTCGGGGTTGCTTTCAATTCGCGATTGTATTTCTTCACTACTAAATGAAAGTTTTGAATCCAACACATGAAAAGTTTCGCCTCGTTTTTCGATACGCCCACGTAATGAGTCGATCAGATAGAAGAAATTTATATCGCGCGCATTTACGGGCGCGTGATAACCAATTTTTTCTAATTGTTGATTGGTTTGATTTACTAATTTGGCCGGAGTATTCTCGAGGATGTCGGCCTTCATGACTGGTGCAAGGATCCGTTTCAGTTTTGGATGATCAGCATCAACTACTACTAAACCTTCATCCGCAAACAAATCATTTACATACTGCCGTACGGCTCCGCTTAAGGTTTTATTTTTAGAGTAAGCGTTTTTGAAAACGGAGATATCACCCGGAACCTGATCGAAAAGTTTTTCTATCGACTTTGGATTAAAACGACCTACTGCTCCGGTCTGATCGGTTTCCCAAACATATTTTTTTCCGAACGCTCTGAAGTATTTTATCTCTTCATAATCATGATCTTCGGACGCCATCCAATAAACCGGAACAAAATTGTAGTTGGGATAATGTTGTTTCAACTGCTTGCAGGCATTGATTACGGTTACAATTTTATAAACGAAATAAAGCGGGCCGGTAAAAATATTGAGTTGATGA
>DPSB01000292.1 GCA_003537495.1 Cytophagales bacterium
TAAAGACCAATATATTTATGCTCCTAAAATGGAGGGTGAAGCCGGAGCGAACGTTTCGTTCGACAAGGTTTTGCTTCTCGATAATAATGGTAGCGTAGAAGTTGGCGCCCCTACTGTAAAAGGTGTTAAAGTATCAGGTAAGATACTGGAGCACGTAAAAGGAAACAAAGTGATCATCTTTAAGAAGAAGCGTAGAAAAGGTTACGCGGTAAAGAATGGCCACCGCCAACAGTTTACCAAGGTGCAAATAGAAAGCATCGGTTAATTCTAAATGTTGAATCTTAAATTTTGAATTGAGCAATGGCACATAAAAAAGGTGAAGGTAAAGTAAAGAACGGCCGCGAGTCGGAAAGTAAACGGTTGGGTATTAAGGTGTACGGTGGCCAGAAAGTGGTTGCGGGTAACATCATCGTGCGTCAGCGCGGTACCAAGCATAATCCAGGTCGTAACGTAGGCTTGGGTAAAGATCATACGCTGTTTGCATTGACAAACGGAGTAGTGGTTTTCAAAAAAGGAAAAGCGAATAAATCTTTTGTATCGGTTCAGGCTGAGGCTTGATTTTCGAAAAAAGACAGTTACTAAGTAAAGAGCCCCTCTAGATTTCTGGAGGGGCTCTTTGTTTCAGAAAAAGTATTTTCCAATCACCTTTAGATCTCCAAATTTTCGCTTGGAAATTGAACCTTAAAAAATGTATTCAATATAAAATTTGGACTGACACACGTTTAGTGCAATTTTTTATTGGGAAATCTTGATTTTAAAGAATAAGATTGTCACAATTAAAAACCCATGTGTTTTTCGTCCAAGAAATATCATTTAGCTTTATCCCGAATAAATTTAAACCTAAACCTATGAAGAGATTTTTACTATTGTTTTTCTCTTTTCTTATTGCCCTTAATGTGTGGGCACAAGAAAGAGTGATTACCGGAAAGGTCACATCCTCTGAGGATGGATCGGCCTTGCCAGGTGTGAATGTGTTGATGAAGGGAACTACAAACGGAACCGTTTCAGATTCAGACGGTAGCTTTAGAATTTCAATATCAGGGCCTAACGCTACACTTTCATTATCCTTTATCGGATTCATTAGCCAAGATGTAGAAGTGGGGGCTCGCACAACGATTGATGTCATTATGGTCCCTGATGTGAAACAACTTTCTGAAGTTGTGGTAGTTGGTTATGGAACCCAAATTAAGCAGGATCTTACCGGAAACATTGCGAGAGTTAAAGGGGATGAGCTTCGCAACTTACCGGTTCCAAGCTTTGATCAGGCACTACAAGGTAAGGCTGCTGGTGTTTTTGTAGAGGCAGGTACTGGTAAGTTAGGCCAAAGTATTAAAGTTAGGGTACGCGGGGCATCATCAGTCTCAGCCGCTAACGATCCGCTTTATGTGGTGGATGGGGTTCCCATTACATCTTCAAGCCAATCAACAACCAACGGAGCAACCAATCCACTAGTCGATATTAATCCGAATGATATTGAGTCGATTGAAGTTCTTAAAGACGCCTCAGCATCTGCAATTTATGGAGCTCGTGCTGCCAATGGGGTTGTTTTGATTAGTACTAAGAGAGGTAAAACCGGAAAAACAACTTTTAATGTTGGCTATTTTACAGGGTTTAGTAAAGAAACAAATCGTATTAAGTTTTTAAATACAGCTGAGTTCGTTGAACTTTTCACCGAGTCGAATGGTGGGCTAACAACAAGTTTGACGAATAGATTTAACCGATATGGGGCAGCTCCAAATGGTGCCCCGGCAGCTTCTTGGGTTACTCCAGGAGCAGCAGGTTATGTTGACACAGATTGGCAGGATCAGGTTTTTAGAGATGATGCTGGTGTAAATCAGATTGATATTAGTGCAAGCGGAGGGAGTGATAAAACTAAGTTCTTTGCATCTCTATCAAGAAACGACCAGAAAGGAATCATCGTAGGAAACAACTTGGAAAGAATAAGTGGTCGAGTAAATCTTGATCATCAGGCGACTGAAAAGTTCAGTATGGGTGTTAACTTCAGTTTATCCAGAACAATTAATGACAGGCTTTCAGATGACAATGCTTTTTCAACACCTATGCAAATTGTTGCGCTCTCGCCAATGACGCCTGTAATTGACCCTAGAACAGGTTTAACCAGCGGGGCGCTTGATTTAAATACTGGTATACCGAATGGAAACTTCCCAATCTACTACAACCCATTGTTAGATGCTGAATTTGCTGAAAGACAAACTCAGGTTTTTAGGAACTTTGGTTCTGTATATGGAAATTATGCAATAGCCAAGGGATTGAATTTCAGAACAGAGCTTGGTTATGATCTGCTTACTCAAAATGAAGAGCGTTATTTTGGAAAAGAAACGTCCAGAAATTCTGGCGCACCAAATGGATTTGGGTCAAATGCATGGACACAAGTATTTAATTATACAACGAACAATATTTTAAGCTATCAGGCTACCATTGATGATCACAATATCGAAGTTATTGGGGGTATGTCTTTTCAGGAATCAAACACTAAATTTAATAATGTAGATGCACAGCAATTTCCTAGCAATGCATATAAAAAGATTACATCGGCAGCATCAATTACAGCTGGTACCTCAACTGAAACAGCATTTGCCTTCTTATCTTATTTTGCAAGGGCTAACTACAAGTTTAAAAACAAATATCTTTTGGGATTAAGTGGAAGAGCAGATGGGTCTTCCAGGTTTGGTGCTGATAATCGGTATGGATTCTTTCCTGCGGCATCAGCGGGTTGGATTGTTTCTGAAGAATCATTTTTAAATGACAATTCAACGATTGAATTCCTTAAACTTAGGGCTAGTTATGGCCTAACTGGGAATGCTGAAATTGCGAATTTTGCATCCTATAATCTGTTCGCAGGAGATGGTGGTTATGCTGGTGTGCCTGGCCAAAGACCATCTCAGATTGAAAATCCTAACCTTAGATGGGAACAGACCGCCCAAGTAGATGTTGGAATTGATTTTGGATTTTTCAATAGTAGGATAACGGGTGAGATAGATTATTATGTTAAGAATACAAATGACCTTTTACTTAACGTCAACCTTCCTGGTACTGCTGGTGTGGCAAGAACTCAAACACGGAATGTAGGCAAACT
>DPSB01000117.1 GCA_003537495.1 Cytophagales bacterium
GAAACACCGCCTGCTCAATTCTTTACCTTCTTGAATCCGTTCTTATTTAACAAAATAGCCGCCCGCGGACTTCTTACACTATGACTACAGTACACCAGTATCTCACGGTTTTTGTAAGCACTTAATTCCGAAAGTCTTTTTTCAAGATCATCAATATTGATATTAATGGCGTTGTTGAAATGGCCATAAGTGTTTCGCATACTTCGCCCCTCAAACTCCGCTTTCGAGCGTACATCCAGCAAAACAACGTTTGGGTTAGCTGCAATGCGATCGCAAAATTCTGTTGCGCTTAGATTTTCAAATTGAAGACTACTTTTCAAAACCAGTTTCATGTGGCAGGTAGCGCAGGTGCCGGGTTTGGTATGCACCACTTTATCGCACTCCTGGCCACATGGCATACATACATACTCTGGTGTTTGAGCAGATAACCGAAAGCATATAAAGAGGAAGAAAAGTATGTTGAAGCATTTCATTGCTTACTGAGTTTCAGATGATAGTAGTATGACACACCTGCAACAAGAAAGAATACCGGAAACAATAGTACATCAGTTATTGGCGAACCAATGGCGAGTAAAGAATAAACGGCTGCGGTCAAATCAAACACAAGCCCGGCATAGGCCCAGTCTTTAATCCGGCCCAGGCCTGGAATTAATAAAGCAATGCTTCCAGCGGCTTTACCTATTCCAATAAAACGAATAAAATATTCGGGGTAGCCCATCTGCCCATGGATAAAATCAATAGAAGCCTGATCGAGCATGATGTTGGGAATAGCAGAAAGCAACATGAAGCCTGCAAACAAGATGGTGGTTACCCAGTAAATAATGATGTCTTTTTTCATTTTGTAATTTGTTGATTCAAGGTAAGCGTTTATTTCAACCGTACCAGTTTTCCTTTTCTTTTTACAATGTTTTTATAATCCCACTGAATTTCACGGCCTTTTGCAAGCCAACGTTTCAGGTCTTTGGTTTTGATTTGATCGGCTGAAGTATAGAAGATGGATGCATCCTTAAACTTCTTCCCACGACTGTTAAGGGCTTCCTCATCAAAGTCGGCTCCGCTCCAAAACATCAGTCGCACACCGGCTTTCAGTTTATCGTATCCGGTTATCGGGTTGCCATCTAAAAACCAAACCGGGTGCGCATGCCAGATTTTGTTTTCAGCCTCTGGCAAGTGTTTGGAAATTTCATACGCCAGTACTTCGCAAATGGCTTTGTCTTCGAATTCTTTAGAGGCGTTGTATTCCAATATCTCTTTTGCAATCTTAATCGCCATATTGTTATTTCTTTAGCGTAGGTAACAAACTTTCCAATTGATTCAAGCCCATGGTAAAACCTTCCTTGAATCCCATCGCAATAATTTTTTCAAGCGTTTCAAAGGTATCAACGGTTATAGTGATGTTTACTACTGTGCCATTTGTTGAGTTACTAAAAACATTTTGCCAATGCATTCTCGAAAAATCAGGATTTAGTGTTCCGGCTTCATCACAAAAGGCATCCAACCCACTATAATTTTTTTCGGTTTCAACTTTTTCGTAGTCGAAGCGGCACCAATGCGTTTCGTTTTCCGGACTAATCATGGAGTATAGCCATATGCCACCAGCCCGAAGCTCTAACGATTTGGTTTTGTTTTGATAGGGTAGTGGTGCCCACCATTGGTCCAACAATTCTGCGGTAGTCCACGCTTTCCACACCAGTGGTAGGTCTGCTGCAAACTCACGCTTTACATGAATGGTTCTGTTTTCTTTGTTTACAGTAAAATCAAATAGCAGGTTCGTGTTCATTTTTTTGGTTTTTTTAAGTTAATTAATAATGTGTCTAATTGGTTGAAACGCTTTTCCCAGATTTTACGAAACTGTTCAAGCCATTTATCAATCTCTTTCATTTTGTTGATTTCAAGTTGGTAATAAATCTCGCGACCGCGTTGTTCCGGTTTTACCAGTTCGCATTCGGTAAGGATGCGTAAGTGTTTAGATACCGCTTGCCGCGATGTATCAAAATGCTCGGCAATGGCATTGGGCGTCATGGCCTGCAAGGCAATAAGCGCAATAATAGCACGCCTCGATGGGTCGGCTATCGCCTGAAAAATATCTCTTCGCATGGTGTTAATTCTTTTTAAGAAACCATTCGGTTGCAAATATATGTGCAACCAATTGATTTCACAATAGCAAACCAGAATTTTTATTTAAAGTGAAATCAGGTTTTGGCCGAACGGTAACAGTCAATACCCTCAGAATTTCTACTTTAGTAAATATTAACCTGAATCTACCATGCCATCCAGAAGACATTTTGTAAAAACCCTCGCGGCCGGAGCATTGTATATCCCCGCTTTCAATTTGTTATCGTGTAAACCCGAAAAAAAAGAAACTGTGGACACTGGCCTTAAAATTTCATTAGCACAATGGTCGCTGCACCGCGCCTTCGAGAAGGGCGAATTGCAGGCAGTAAACTTTGCAGCATTAGCCCGGCAGTATAATATTAATGCAGTTGAATATGTAAATGGTTTTTATCGCGATAAGGGTTCGGATGAACAATTCTGGAATGAGATGAAGCGTACAGCCGATAATGAAGGTGTAACAAACTTGTTGATTATGATTGATGAAGAAGGCGATTTGGGAAATCCGGATGCAGCCGCGCGCACCACGGCAATCGAAAATCATTACAAGTGGTTACATGCAGCTAATTTGTTGGGTTGCCACTCGGTTCGGGTAAACGCATTTGGGGAAGGCAACCGCGAAGAAGTACAAAAAGCAATGATTGATTCGATGCAACGGTTGGGAGAATATGCAGCTCCGCTTAATCTTAATATATTAATTGAAAACCATGGACTGTTTAGCAGCGATGGCAAATGGGTGGCGGAAGTAATACAGCAAAGTGGTAAAGCAAATTGTGGTACGTTACCTGATTTTGGTAACTGGTGTTTAAGTGCCAAGTGGGGCACCACACAAATTGAATGTGCTGAAGTATATGATCGCTACCAGGGTGTGGTCGATTTGTTGCCTTATGCGAAAGGCGTGAGTGCAAAGTCGTATGCATTTGATACCGATGGAAATGAAACCCGGATTGATTATCTGCGCTTATTAAAGTTGGTGAAGGATTCTGGTTTTGATGGGTACGTAGGTATTGAGTTTGAAGGCTTTGATATGGCTGAACCGGATGGCATCCGGGCAACGCAGAAATTATTGAAGCATTGTTGGGGACAGTTGTCATAGATCAAAGTTTCAACTCAATGCGCTTCCCGGTTTTAACGGCCAGATAAATGGCATCTACAATTTTCATATCCTTCAAACCCTCTTCACCGTCAACGGGTATTTCAGCAATTTTATTATCCAGAATAATTTGTGCCATCTCGTCCATCTGCGTGGTTTGATGGGTAACATGTGGCAGTGTAAGTGGCCCGGCATGGGTTCGCCCTTGTATTGGGCCATAACCGGTAGAAGGTTGTAGTTCTGCAAACCCCTTTTCGCCATTCAAAAAGAATTTATCTAAATTATTCATGCTGTAGGTTGACAGACAAGAGGCAACCGCACCACTCGCAAAACCTAATTGAAACTGTATCGTTTCATCTACACCTTCTTTAAATTTTTGCGGATCGGTTTTGGTTTCCTGTGCGGTAACCCAAACAGGTTCCTCACCCAACATGTATCGCGAACCATTGATGGAATAAATTCCAATGTCCATCATGGCTCCACCGCCTGCAAGATTTTTTGTGAGTCGCCATTGACCGGGGTCGCCAATTCTAAAACCACTTAGTCCCTGAAAGAAAAGAGGTTTACCAAATGCACCCGCTTTGCGCATGCGCACAACCTCAAGTGTGTTGGCTTCAAAGTGCATGCGGTAACCAATCAACAATTTTACATTTGCTTTCTTGCAAGCAGTCACCATTTCCAATCCTTCCATGGCATTTAATGCCATCGGTTTTTCGCAGATAACATGCTTACCGGCTTGCGCTACGCGTATGGCTTGTTGGTGGTGCAGCGCGTTAGGTGTAATGATATAGACTGCATCAATATCCGGATTGTTCTTTATCTGATCGAAGTTTTCGTAGTTGTAACAATTCTTATCATCAATACCATATTTGGTTTGCCAGGTTTTTATTTTAGAAGGTGTTCCGCTAATTACACCGGTAAGTTTTGCCCGTTTGCAAGCAAGCATTGCCTCAGCTACGCGCGTGCCGTAACTGCCCAATCCCATAATGGCAACTTTTAATACGGGGCCTTGCGGGATTGTTTCGGGATACGACCAACCGGCAAGTGTGGGTAGCGCAACCGCTGCTGAAAGTTGTTGCAAAAATTGTCTGCGTGATTTCATTGGGATAATGAGTTTGTTGAGAGGTAAGGTACAGTTTATCGTCAAAAAGGACAATCCATTTTAGTTGAAATGGTAGATATAATCAGCCTTCACCCCGGATCGGATGTTTTTAACAATTTTTTCTCTAAGAATCTGTATCTTTTTAGCGTAACCTCATTTTTGGTAAGAGAAATAAAAAAATGGTCGATACGGATAGTTTTAAGAGTAAAGCAGATATTGAACAGGAAGCGGTGCTTATTCGCAGGGCCGTGAATGATCCTGAACAATTCAGACCACTGTACAACAAGTACTTTAAAGAAATATTCCGGTATGTTTTTAAACGTGTGGGTGATAAAGAACTTACGGCCGATCTTACCCAGCAGGTCTTTTTAAGTGCACTCACCAATTTAGGTAAATATCAATTCAGGGGCGCGCCATTCGCGGCATGGCTTTACAGAATTGCTTCCAACCAGTGCATGGATTACTTCCGCAAGAGTAAACGCGTAAGGCATGTTGTAATTGAAGAGTCGGCATTGGTTAACCTGGTGGATGAACTAACATCCGATCAAACAATTGAAGAATGGCATCAGCGACTTCCTCAAATTCTAGAATTATTAACAGAAGCTGAATTGCAACTTATTGAATTACGTTTTTTTGAGGCGAGACCTTTTAAAGAAATAGCTGAGATATTGGAATTAACAGAGAATAACGCCAAGGTGCGTACATACCGGGTTCTTGATAAAATGAAAAAATTATTTGTACAGCGATGAAACGGAGGATACAAATTATGAAACAAACTCTAACAGATGATGAAATTGAAGTCTATCAAAACTTTGATTCGATTATCAAACAGGCTCGCACCCATTCCAGCAAATGGGTTTATTATGCTGGTGGTGCTTTTGTTATGGCAGTTCTGATTGTTTCGCTTTGGTGGAAGAACAACCCCGAAACTATATCGGAAAGTGTAAAGATTGATCAGGAGGTTATACCGAACATGCCGGAAGTAAGTAAGCCCGAGCCGACCATTTTAGTTGATTCGGTGCAGGCTGTTGTTATGGAAACGCAACCTTTACCAAATAAGAAAGTTAAGAAGCCAGAAGTAAAAACTTCTATTGAAGAGAAACCAAATTCGGTAGGGTATAAGCCAGCCGAGCCAGCCGGTGGCTATGAAAAATTATATGCTTATTTTAATCAGGAGCTTCAGTATCCGGAAAGTGCAGTTCGCGATTCAATACAAGGAGTTGTGGTAATTGATTTTGTGATTAATGTATCGGGTAAACCGGAGCAGATACAAGTTCAACAATCGCTTGAAAAAGCATGTGATACCGAAGCGATTCGTGTTATAGAAAATATGCAACCATGGTTGCCAGCTTCTTTTAATGGCAAACCGGTTCCTGCACGCGTGTCGGTTCCACTTACATTCCAGTTACTTAAACGCAAACAAGAATGAGACACGCAATTATATTCAGTTTGTTGTTTGGGAGTGTTGCACTTAATGCACAACAGTTTAAGCAACTTACCAAAATCAAACTAAGTGAAAAGCTAGAAGTAAGTCAGGTGGCATGGGTAAGCTTAAACAGCGACACACTACTGGATGTTGTAGTAACCGGTAAGAATCAAGCTGGTGATGTTAAGATTATCGCACTCGAAAATGAAGCGGGGGTGAATCTATTTGAACGATTATCATTTTATGCAGAAATTTCTGAAGGGAGATTTCTTTTAACTGATGTTAATAACGATAACCAGATCGACCTGCTTGCAGCGACTGGTAATAATGTAAAAAGCTTTCTGAGTCGTGGCGATTTCACTTTTACAACAACTGAGGTATATCTGCCAACTCAAATTCTAAATGCAATAACCGGTGATTTGAATCGCGATGGTGTGCTGGAGTTGATCACATTTGAAAATGTTTTGAATGAACCGCACATACGCATTTATGAACGCGTGGCTGGTCAGTTTGAATTGCGATCGGATACAACCGGCATTTCTGTTACCGACTTCAAACTGTTTGATTTGAATCAGGACAATTTTACAGATCTTATAGTATCAGGCACCAACTCTGATGGTCAGCCGGTTTTGCAGCAATGGAAAAATAATGATCGGTTTCAGTTTACAAAAACCTCGCTTGCAACACCCGTAAACGGAAAGTTATCGCTACTTGATTTTAATGCTGATGGGTTCTTCGATTTGTGGGCTATTAGCTTTAATGAATCCGAAAATCCTGTACATGTAGAATGGTTAAACGAATCGGGTGAGTTAAAATTTAATACCGAAGCAGAAGGAATTGTACCGGCACAATTATTCAGCGGAAATTCGGATGCCGATGGATTAACAGATCAATGGATTTTTGGAGGCTTGGACAATAAGAAGATCAATCACATCCTAACGGCAACAGATACTATTAAACTGGATACGGCAGGTGTGGTAGTCATACAGCCGGGTGATTTTGACCGCGATGGGAATCTGGATTTTTTGCAAGTACTGGATTCTGCTGATGGAACTTGGATAAAGTTATTTAGAAATACGCTGGAAGTAAAAGACAATCGCCCCAAAGGCGCTTCATTTTCGTTTGCCATTTCCACTTTCAACCGAACCTTCATTTATTGGGCACCTGCAAGCGATGAAAGTACAGCAACAGCTTCACTTACTTATGATGTGTGGTTGGGAACAAATTCTGAGACGCTTATATCTCCATCTTTTAGTCGGAATCACAGTAGAAGATCAATTGTTGAACATGGAAATGTTTACTCAAATAATCACAAAATAATTACGGGCCTTACCGACAACCGTTACTATTACCTGATACAAACAGTGGACAATGCATTTAACGGTAGTTATGACGTTTGTACAGGAGGTGTACTTCCTTGTTTTGACTTAACGCGCAAAACGGTACAAGCTTGTAAGGGAAACGAAGTTGAATTAAAAAGCGAAGGTGTAGCATATTGGTTTTCACTTTCGCGTGGTTTCCTAGGTCAATCTGATACCTATTCATATCTACCAACCAAGACAGATACCGTCTTTTCGTTTATCCCTCAAAGCAACGATTGTTCTAAGAATAAGGCATGGCTAATCAATGTAAACGATGGCAATCAATCAGAAAACAAAACTATCTATGCCTGTGCGGGTACTACAATTAAACTAGGTATTGCACCAGGTTGGGATTCAATCAGGTGGTTAACCAATCCGATTATTGCTGACCAGGATTCTATCTCGGTGTTGATAACACAACCGCAGCTTATTCAGGTGGAAGCAAGTACGGGAGGCTGTCAGTTAGATATTTCATTTGATATCAAATTGAGCAAACCAGAACTGAGTATGAATACAACACAATTTAATATTCAGCTAGGCGAATCCGCTCAGTTCAATGTTGCTACTAATGCAGAGATTATTCAATGGACTCCACCCGCAGGATTATCGGATGTTACAATTCCGAATCCAATTGCAAGTCCGGCACAATCCACTCAATATATTATTGAAGTAAAGGATTCGATTGGTTGTGAAAGCACAGGAAGCATTTTGGTGGAGGTACAAGAAACTGGATTTATACCTGATTTATTTACACCCAACAGCGATGGTAATAACGATGTATTGGTGGTTTACGGCTTAACACAGGCATCATCATTTCGATTTAGAATTTTTAACCGCGAGGGTTCTGTAGTTTATCAAACTGATAATGTTTCGGAAGCTGCCGCATCGGGATGGAACGGGAGTACCAATGGAAATGCCCAACCAACCGGCATGTACTTCTGGCGTGTAGAAGGAGTATTACCGAATGGTGAATCGGTCTTGCTGAATGGGAATAGAAATGGTTCAGTTTTTTTAATGCGATAACTGCGTGATCCGGATTGTTACCGTTTTACTTTTTATTTCTTTTGGCGAAAAAGCCTTCGCACAATATTTTCAATATTCGCAATATAATTTTACAGGCTTACGCGTAAACCCGGCATTGGCAGGTAATACAAATTATGCTGAAGCAACCTTCTTGCACCGAACACAAAATACAGGTGGTGATTTTAAAATTCAAAGTGATTTCCTTTCTGGCTCTTATCCTTTACTAAACCCCAGTACCGGTAAACCGTGGTCGGGCCTTGGAATTTTGCTTCATAGCGATCGGACAGCCGGAGTGTTTCAGGTACAGGAAGCAGCGTTGAGTTATGCGGTACACCTTTCGGTTGGTCACCAGCAAACCCTTTCATTCGGAACATCTGTTTTATACCAGAACAGGTCGGTAAAACTCGATGGGTTTACAACAGGTTCGCAATATGTTCCGGATCGTGGATTTGATCGATTCGCTTTTTCAGGAGAAAGTTTTTCGCAATTCAGAGGAAGTCATGTAACCTTTAACATGGGCCTTCAATGGCAACAACTCAATCGAAAAGGTTCGCCTATACACTACATCGGTATTTCCATTTTTGATCTCAACAAACCTGTTAGTTCATTTACCGATGTTCAGTACCAAACACCCATTACGATGGTGGCAAACGCAGGTTTCAAATTATATACAATTGAAAATCTAAATATTTTTCCTGAGGGTCTTATCACACTTTCGGCAGGTAACCTTTCTACAAATGTTGGTGTACGCTTTCAGTGGGAGTTGAATGGCGATCCGCGCACGATTGGCGATAGGGTTGATGTGATTACAAAAGTGGTTCCGGGCCGATCTGGGATTATAGGTGTTCAACTGCATCGCGAAACAATTTCAGTAGGAGCTTCTTATGATTTTCCGGTGTTCGGTAACAATCCCTCTAATCAGGGGGCATTGGAAATAGGGCTTCAGATTCGTAAGCCGGTAAAAACGCGGTATCAGAAAATGCGTGAAAAGAGATTAGAAGAAAGTGCAAAGAAAAAAGTAGCCACGAAAAAACCTATTGCAAAATCAAACATTACGGTAGCAGATTCAATCAAAGCTGTTGTTTCTCCGGTTGATTCAACCAAACAATCAACCACAGGGATAGATTCAATAACGCAGCTTACACCTAAACCTGCGGTTAATGTTGGTCCTTTTGCACAACAAGCCATGGTGGTTGAACGGAAAGTACTCCACTTTAATTTTGAATTTAATTCGGCTGATCTGGATGAGGAAGCGGAAGACTTTTTAAAGAATCTTGCTCATACCCTTCTGCAAAACGAATTATTAAACCTTATAATTGAAGGCCACACCGATAATATAGGTAGCGATAAATTTAACCTGCGATTATCGCAAAGACGCGCGGATGCAGTGAAGCATCAACTCATAAAATCGGGAATCAATCCCGACCGCATTAAAAGTGAAGGAAAAGGAATGCGCGAGCCCCTCAATGAAAACCTGACGGATGCACAGCGTGCCGATAATCGCAGGGTAGTATTAACGCTGGTGCAAGAGTAACCTTACTCTTTAAATCTCAATTTAAAATACAACAGCGATGAAGCCAGCACTAGCGTAAGCATGTTGGCCACTATTACCGGTATATCTTGTATGATGATTCCATAAATCAGCCATAACAATACGCCAAAGCAAAAGAAAGAAAACATGCCTAATGAAAGATCTTTGGCCGAGCCACTCTTCCAGGTTTTAATTACTTGCGGCAAAAAAGCGATGGTTGTGCATGATCCCGCAGCCAATCCAAGCAATTGAGTAATGTTCATAGTTTTTATTTTTCAACGCAAAGATACGGCTATGCTAATGGCGGGTTGTGTGCGTGTAAGATTATCAGCAATGGAATCTGGTTCAATCGTTTGCTGAGTTTTTATTTGCCAGCCAAAACAGTGAATTCAGGATTAGCGTATTTTGATCGGGGCTGGAAAAGGAGTGGGATAGCGTTTGATTGGTTCCACCCTCGTAGTCCATATCATTGTGGCCCATATTCAGGTAAATCATTCGGTAATTTTTATTGGTCCACACCACAGGATAATAACCACTGTGCCAGATTTCGTGCGGCTTGGGGCCAGTACCTAACGGAAAACTGGTTGAGTCGATGGACGCAAGAATTTGAATGTTGCTATTGAGTCGAAGATCGTGTTGCCACCGATACCATTCGTTGGGTGCGGATGAAAAAGTTGCAGACAGGTTTTTTGTTGACGGATGATCGGATTCTTTTTTCAGCATGGCAGCAGTGGGTCGCCATGTGTTGCTGGCATATTCACCAGCACCCAGAAACTGGTTATGATACCAATCCCAGTTTTGCGGATAAGCTGATGGCGTTAAAGCAAATGCAGCAAAATGAAATCCCATCCAACTTCCTCCGGTTTCTATATATTTTTGAAATGCAACTCGCTGCAAGGAATCATCGGGCCGCGAATCAAAAAAAAGAATCACGTCATAATCGAACAAGGATTTTTTGGTAAGATCATTCCAATTACTGGTGGTATCGTAACTAAAGTTATGGATACCTGCTTGTTGAAAGAACCAGAGGTTGGCTTCTTTTACAAAAGAAATGTGCGCTGCGTCATGTTTGCCAGTATAGAATGCCAGTACTTTAAAACGTGGTTCAGGTTTGCAGCCAGCCAGAAGCACTATTACAAGCAGGTTGACAAATAACTTCATTTCACTTTGCTTAATCAGCATTAAGGTCAACTCTTTTTTTCTGAAGTATCGAACAATAGCATCGACTAGTTGAATGATCAACCAAAGGCATCCAATCAATAAAAGAAATATAATTAGACTACCGGGTTGGCCCGGATCGAATGCCCGCCAGTTGTACCATCCTAAAATTCCAATCGAAAGAAATGCCTTAATAATCATCCGTTAAAGCAAACTCATTTTTGCGCTGCATCCATTTGCCTTGTGTAAAGTCCGGAAACTCCACACTTTCTCCACCTAATTGAATAGAAGATTCCGAAAGCGGAGTAATGGCGCTCCATGTTACAGCATCATACACATCTTGTGGTGTATTGGTTTTTCGTTTTACTGATTCAATAAAAGCATGTAACACAAACCAATCCATACCACCGTGCCCGGCACCGCTGGCATCGTTGCCGTATTTTTTCCAGAGCGGGTGATCATATTTATCCAACCATGCTTTTGCATCTTCCCATTGGTGTGGCTTGGCGCTTTGTCCTTCTATGTAAATGGATTTATTCACATCCATCCAAATACCTTTTGTGCCTTGCACCCGAAACCCTAATGAATAGGGGCGAGGTAGATTGGTATCGTGTTGAAGTAATATAGTCTCTTTGTTGGTAGTACTGATCATGGTAGTAACCACATCGCCCAATTTGAAATTTACTTTTGCATTGGGATGATCGGCCCCACCCAATTTTACTACATGCTCGTGTAAACCTTTTGCTTTTGTAGAATACGAAACCAATTGTGTAAAGCGATTACCGCGATTGATATCAATCATCATCGCCACCGGCCCAATTCCGTGTGTGGGATACAAATCACCATCGCGGTAAACGGAATGGTTGGTGCGCCATTGTGCTTCTGAAAAACCTTTCTCACCAAACTCAGCACCACCACCGTATGGATTTTTGCCATCATTAAATTTCACTTCGCGTAAATCGTGCTGATAGCCACCTTGAAGATGAACCAACTCACCAAATATATTTTGGCGCACCATGTTTAACACTGCCATTACATCGCGCCTGTAACAAACATTTTCCAACATCATCAAGGGCATGCCGGTGCGCTCGCTGGTGTGTACCAGTTGCCAGCATTCTTCCACAGTCATTCCGGTAATTACTTCGCAGCCCACATATTTTTTAGCATTCATGGCATCTAAGCACATTACGGTATGCCATTCCCAGGGAGTGGAAATGATAACCGCATCAATATCTTTATTCTCCAAAAGTTTTTTGTAGCCGTGGGGACCATCCATGATAACCTGCGGTTTAGGTTTCCCCGATTTTGTAACCAATGCAAGACTCATATCAAGCATGCGCTGCTGCACATCGCAGATGGCAACTACTTCCGTATCAGTACGCTTTAATGCAAGATCGAGATGGCCTTGTCCCCGCATACCCACACCAATAAACCCTACTCTAACTTTGGTAGCTTTATCTTTTGCAGATAAGATGCCGGAGGGTAGGATAGAAAAGCCTAATCCGGCTGCGGCCGATGTCTTAATAAAATTTCTACGGGTAGTCATATCAATTTAGTTTAAGTAACTGCGATACTTTTAAAATTCCAATTACACTCAAGCTATCGGTTATTTCTCCATTCAATACCAGTCGGTATGCTTCTTCAAATGGAAGTTTCCAAACTTTAAGATCGGCTTCGGTTTCTTCCAGATTATTTTTTTCCTGTGTTAAACCTTCGGCTAAAAATAGAAACCCTTCTTCATCGCTTACCGAGTTTGATAAATGTGTACGTTGAATCATTGTCCATCGGGTGGCTACTAATCCGGTTTCTTCCTGAAGTTCACGTTTAGCAGCTTCTAATGGATCTTCGTTTAAAGGCCCACCGCCTTCTGGAATCTCCCAACTCCATTCATTTAGCGTATAACGCCACTGGCCAACCAACCATGTATTTCCTTCGGCATCCACAGGCACCACACCAATGGCCTTGTTCTTAAAATGAACTTTACCATAGATGCCATTACCACCACCGGGGTTTATCACCTGGTATTCGGTTACGTTTATCCACCGGTTGTCGTATTTCTCAGTTGCCGAAAGTGTTTTCCAAGGATTCATAGTTCTATTCAAAAATTCAACCTCCAAGATTGAAAATTTATTTCACACTTAAAGGCCGAATGCATTGAATCTTGAGTTTTGAATTTCCATTTTTGAATGCATGTTACTTTCTGCTTTTACGCCCGATCTGATTGAAGCTGGTTGCGATGAGGTAGGCCGCGGTTGTTTGGCTGGCCCGGTAGTAGCCGCGGCAGTCATTTTGCCGAAAACTTATACCCATGAACTGCTGAATGATTCCAAGCAACTGAACAAAGAAGATCGGCTTGTGTTGCAAACTGATATTGTACGCGATGCATTGGCTTGGGCAGTGGCAGAAGTGAGCAACGAAGAAATTGACTCAATAAACATTCTCAATGCTTCTTTCAAGGCCATGCATCTGGCATTAGATCAATTAAAACTTAGACCACAATTTTTACTTATAGATGGCAATCGCTTTAAACCTTACGGTGACATTCCGTTTGAGTGTATTATAAAAGGCGATGGTGCTTACCTGTCCATTGCTGCTGCTTCGGTATTGGCTAAAAATTACCGTGATGAGTTAATGGTCAAGCTCTCGGAAAAATTTCCGGGTTATGGATGGCAAACTAATGTGGGTTACCCAACCGATGAACATCGTGATGGCATTCGTGCATTGGGGATTACTCCGTATCATCGAAAATCTTTTCAACTGCTGCCTTCGCAGCTGGAGTTATTTGATTAATTTGGTAAATGCCTTTTTCATTCTTTAAAAAGAAGCCCGATACGTTCGATTATGAAGAATCGCGGATTTGCCGGTGTTGCAACAACATGTTTAAAGGCCGGTACTGTAATGTTTGTGGTGAGAAGGTGATTGAACCCAACGAGCGAACATTCCTTACGTTTCTCGATAATCTGTTGAATGCTTTCACCTTTCTGGATGGAAAGTTTATTAAAAGTTTGAAGTTGCTGGTAACCCGACCGGGTCAGCTTTCGCGTAATATTGCTGATGGCCTGCGCGTGCCCTACATGAAAATGGTATCGTTGTTTTTTGTAGCTAACTTCTTTTATTTCTTGTTTCCGTTTTTCGATTCGTTTAACTCTTCTTTGTACTCGCAAACTACATTAATGGGGCAGCATAGTGTAAAAGCAAAATCTATTGTTGATGCAGAAATAGCAAAGCGCCAGATTTCATTCGAGGAGTTTGAAGAAAAATACCAGGCACAATCCACTAATCTTTCCAAACTCTTGTTGGTAACATTGGTATTAGCTATGACCGTTACCTGCATGGTGATTAACTATTCGAAGAAAAATTATTTTTTTGATCACCTCTTGGTTTCACTGGAGTTTTACAGTTTTCATTTACTGGTAAATATGCTCATGCTGCCAGCTATCATGCTGATTGTAATAAAGTTGGCAAGCTGGATTGGATGGAATTGGTCTGGAATATTAACTGACAGAGTTTTTTCGTGGCCTGTGTACGGATTGATTTTATACTTTTTATTCAGAGCACAGCGCATATTTTATAACCAAAAATGGTATTGGGCAATTCCGAAAGCAGTGGTTCTGTTTTATCTGATGACTGAAACTGTTCAGTTATATAGAAAGATGTTGTTTTATATTACAGTTTGGACTATCTAAGCGCCCGAAAATAAGATTAATCGTGTGCCTGGTATTCATTTCGATAAATAGTCATCCTCAATACAAAGTAATAGTTGCGGCTAACCGCGATGAATTTTACGAACGTAAAACCGCACCCGCTGCTTTCTGGAAAGATCAACCTGAAATTGTGGGCGGTCGTGATCTGGAAGCTGACGGAACCTGGATGGCCATGAACACAAATGGCAAAGTTGCATTAGTAACAAACTATCGCGATCCGGCCAACATCAATCCGAAGGCACCATCACGGGGAAAACTTGTTTCAGATTTCTTATCGGGTAACAAATCGCCAGAGCAATACTTGCACGAATTGGAACCCAATGCCAATTATTATAATGGATTTAATCTGCTGGTTGGGCAGCTGGACGATTGGTGGTATTTATCTAATTACAAACCGGGAATTCAAAAACTGGAGCCAGGTAGATACGGGTTGAGTAATCATTTGCTCAACACAGAATGGCCAAAAGTGAAAAGAGGAAAAGAAAAATTCGCCAAGTTTATTGAGTATGATTTTTTACCAGAGGATCTTTTCAGAATGTTGTATGATGAACAACGGGCCGAAGATCAAACCTTACCCGATACCGGTATAGGCCTTGACCGGGAACGTGCACTCTCATCTATGTTTATTAAAACAAAAGGCTATGGAACCCGGTGCTCAACTGTTTTATTAATTGATAAAGAAGACCGTGTGCAGTACTATGAGAGATCGTATGATTTAGAAACTTTCGGGTACAGCACACGGGGTTATCGGTTTAATGTAGCTACTTCACCACAAGCCTCCTGATAGAACCGTTCGAGCTGCGCACGGTATAAATACCTGGTGCGAGTGATGAGATATCCAGTTTGTTAGCATCTGAAACTTTGATAACCAACACACCCAGGTTATTGTAAACTGCATAATTACCTTTCTTGTTAATGGTAACATCGGTACCATATGTGGCCGGGTTAGGATAGAGCAGCCATTCCAAATCCAGATTAATGGCAATAATATTGGAATAACTGGAAGTGCCATCAAAGTCTGTTTGCTTTAACCGATAGTAATTTATTCCCGCCATCGGACTGTCATCAACAAAATTGTAAGTAGTAGCACTTTGTTTAGTGCCTTGACCATTTACATTACCCAGACTTGTAAACTCTACGCCATCAGTGGAATGTTGTACGGTAAAGAAGTCGTTATTTAATTCAGAAGCAGTGACCCACTTGAGATTTACTTTTTCATTTTCTGCGGTAGCAGTAAAGCTTAACAACTCAACCGGCAATGGATTATCCAAACCTGAAGAACCAAGTGTAATTGGACTAAAGCTTGTAATTACACCTGCTGAAATTATAGTACCGTTGGCTGCCGTTCCAGTAGTGCCACCATTACCGTGATTAACCCATGCAGTTCCATTCCAGCGCACCACCCGCAGGTTTGCCGGGTTTGTAATGTAAGGGCCAGTGCAATCAGGTGTGTTCCAGCTTAGTGTTACGGTTACATTAGATCCGCCAACGGCTGGGTTACGATCAAGCAGCCAGTACTCGCACGAACTTACTGTAACTATACCTGTGGGATAAGTACTGGGACCTCCAAAAGGATGAACTGCTTTAAAATATTCTGCTGTAAAGAAATGTGCTGTATTGGTTGGAGCAGAAATACTGATGGGTCTGAATATTCCACCATCTCCTGTGGGAAAACTGAATGCATCATTTCCTGTTTTCCGGATTGGACCATCTACGTGACTCGCATTGGAACCGCCAGTTGATGTTGCATTGTCTGCAAAATTCAAATAATTGGAGGCTGAAGTAATCAACACTCCATTAGTAAACGTGGCATTTGTTGTTACTGAAACATCGGTATTTAGCGCTGCTGAATTTCCGGATTTGCTCATGGTTAACCTCCTGAAGATAGGCGAAGCGGCACCAGTCTTATTAACATTTTGAGCGGCCCCACCGGCAAACACAATAGTACCATTGTTGGCGCCAAAAGTTATGGCAGCGGCACCATCTACCGTAACATTGTTATAGAAATTACTGGCCGAGTTATAAGCAGGTTGTAATGTTCCACTTGCCTGATTAAAAGTGGCGGCTCCTATAAACTCATCAACAGCGGCATTACCCAAACGGAAAATACCGGTGCCTGAATTGATAAACGTGGATGCGCCTACAAACACATTACCTCCAACGCTGGCATCTGTTGACGCACCGGTTTTTATAAATGAATTTACGGCATTAAATGTAGCACCATCTAAAAATAATAAAGGAGCTGAAGCTGTTACGTTACCATTCCAGGTAGCAGAGGGACCCGTGCGTAATGTAGCCGAACCGGTTAGTACTAAGTTTTGAGCAGTAGCACCAAACTGAGTAAACCTTTGTAAACGTAGTTCACCTGCGGTAAAGCCTGTGCCGCCTACGCTAATTGTTCTGCCGCTTGCAAGTGTTGCCAGACCAGCAGCATTTTCGCAGAAGTAGATACCTGTTCCGTTTGTACTATTAACGATGATATCACCATTGAATGTATTGCTGCCAATATATGCTGGCCGTATGTACGAGCTACCGGTATTGGTCATGGTTACGGAATTATTGTAAACACTTGCGGTGGTCAACTCCAATAACAAATCATTCGATCCACTATTAATTAAACTAGTTACACCGTTAAAAGTATTTCCGCCATTAGTTCTCAGAAATCCGGAACTACTTACCTGAATGGTGGTTGGTCCCTGGAACATTGTATTTCCGTTTCCGGTATTGCTGGTAGCACCAGTTTTTTCAAGAAAAGCGGCACCGTTAAATACACCACCATTAATTAAAAGTTGTGGAGCTCTGAAATCAACTGCCCCATCAAACGCAATAGTTGGGCCTAAATACAAAGCTGCTGTTCCTGTCAACAATAGGTTTTGAGCTGTGGCTCCGGTTTGTGTAAATCTGCGAAGGCGTAATTCACCCAAACTAAAACCAAGACCACCAACAGAGATGGTTCTACCCACTGCAAGTGTAGCTGTTCCACCACCGCTTTCGCTGAAGTAAATGCCACCACCAAAGGTAGAATTCACAATAATGTTTCCATTGAAAGTTGTTCCGGGAATATTATCCGCCATGCGAATGGTTGAAGAGCCCGTATTAGTTAAGGTAAGATCAGCATTAAATGTATCAAGCGCATTTAAAGCAAATCTAAACCAACCACTACCTGAGTTCGCAATGGTGGTGGTGCCGTTAAAGGTATTACCACCGTTGCTATCGTTGTTGTTGGCTCCTGTTTTTTCGAGGTAGGTTGTGCCATTATAGATGGCACCGTCCAATGCAAATTGTGGTGCCCTGAAATCGAGGTTACCATTGAACGTTGTAGTTGGCCCGATGCGTAGCAATGCAGTTCCGGTTAATAGTAATGTTTGTGCAGCTGTGCCCACTTGTGTAAACCTGCGGAAGCGCAGTTCGCCACTGCTATACCCTAATCCACCCACCAATAAGCTAGCTCCATTACCTAAGGTAGAACTACCAGTAGCATTGTTAGAGAAATAAATACCGGCACTTCCCAGTGTCGAGTTAAACGTTATGTTGCTGTTGAACTGCGAGCCGGCAACATTGTGTGCCAGGTAAATAACATTGGAACCAGTGTTGGTTACAGTTAGTGCGCCATTAAAGATATCGGGTGATGTATTGGCTGTAAGCAAGTGCCCACTTCCTGAGTTTACCAAAGTAGTGGTTCCATTAAACGTATTGTTACCATTACCAGAATCATTATCTGCACCTTTCTTTTCAAGATAAGCTGTTCCGTTATAGGTTGTTCCGTGAAGAAGTACCCGTGGTGCTCTGAAATCAACATTACCATCAAATGTAGATGCAGGGCCAAGGGTTAAAATAGCAATACCACTTAGATCAAGTGTTTGCGGAGTAGCACCTACTTGCGTAAACCGGATTAATCTAATATCGCCACTTAATACACCAGAACCCCCCACGCCAATGGTGCGTGTTGCTGCGAGCGTAGAGGTTCCATTTGTATTGTTACCAAAATAAATACCACCACCAAAAGTTGAGTTCAATTGAATGTTGCCATTGTATTGATTA
>DPSB01000375.1 GCA_003537495.1 Cytophagales bacterium
GTTTTCATTGCGACTTCGAGTCTTTTGCTGAATAAAATAAACTAATTTAAATATGAGAATCTTACTTGTTGGCTTAATTCTAATGGCAGGTTCAGCTTTCAATCAAAAGAAAAACGAACCCACAAAATCATTTCTGATTACAGGCGAGGTAAAAGAAGAAAAGAAAATTAAAGTCGAAGAGTTTCCAAACTTCCGCGAATCAGCGTTAGGCGATGTAGTCATCACCAATCATTTGGGCGAAGTAAAAAGTCAACAGAAAAAACTAAAAGGTATTCTGTTGCGCGATGTACTCGAAAAAGTTGAAATCAAAAGTGAAAGCCCGAAAGTATTAAGCGAATACTACATTGTATGTAAAGCTACCGATGGCTACACCATTGTGTATTCCTGGAACGAAGTTTTTAATAATCCGGCCGGAGAATTTATCTACCTGGTAACTTCCAAAGAAGGTGTGGCTGCGGCTGATCTTGAAGAAAGTATTTTAATGATTACGCCCCGCGATTATAAAACCGGCAGACGCTATCTGAAAGGATTAACGAAGATTGAAATCAAGCGCGCTAATTGATTCATGGAGTCGTACATTCTTATCTCGGCATTTTTTATTATCGCGTTGGTGTATTCATCGGTGGGTTTTGGAGGCGGCTCCAGCTATCTCGCATTGTTGGCCCAACCATTCTTTGCATTACTTCCCGAAACAATTAAGCCAATTGGATTGCTTTGCAACATTGTAGTGGTAACAGGTGGTACTATTATTTTTTATCGTCAGGGTGTATTAAAGTGGAAAGAGATCTGGCCTTTTTTATTGCTGAGTGTGCCGGGTGCATTTCTGGGTGGGTATTGGAAATTAAAAGAAACTACTTTTTTTATTTTATTAGGCTTTACACTTTTGTTGGCTGCATTTTTTTTGTGGATCAAACCAAAGCCAGCTGCAGCCAAAGAAATTCCAATTGCTGCACAACTTGGTTTAGGTGGTGGAATTGGTTTGCTTTCCGGATTGGTTAGTATTGGTGGTGGAATTTTTTTATCGCCAATTCTGCATTTAATAAATGGGTCATCGGCCAAAAAGATTTCGGCATTGGCCAGTGCATTCATTCTGGTTAACTCCATCAGTGGTTTGGTTGGGCATTTCGCTGCCGGGGGCCGACCACTGCAATGGCAGATAGCGTTACCGTTGCTTGTAGCTGTTTTGGTGGGTGGTCAGATTGGCTCGCGATTAGGTTCGCAGGTGTTGAATGCACTTTACATTCGCAGAATAACCGCAGTTGTAATTTTGGTTGCTGCTGTTAATATTTTAAAAGATCATTTGTAAAAATTAATCTTATGAAGATACTATTTGCCGTTTGCCTGTTTGTGTTTGCAACAGGTCTGTTTGCGCAAACCCGTGTTAATCCGGTTATCAAAAATCATGGTGGCATTTTTCCAATACCCTATGCCGATGAAAAACCAGATCCAACACTTGATTATAACATCGTAATTGAAATTGAGCGCGGCAGCGATAAACCCGATACCCTTAACTGGGCACTTAATAATGTAGCCCGCCTGCTTAACCTGCATGTTACTGGCGGAGTGCCGAAAGAAAAATTGCATGTGGTGTTGGCTATCCACGGAAGTGCAGCCTATACGGTCATGAATACCGAAGCTTATCGCGCTAAATACGGTGTGGATAATCCAAATCTTAAACTCTACGAAGAGCTCAGTGCTGCTGGTGTTAAAATGTTTGTATGTGGTCAATCATTAATAGCCCGCAAGATTGATCGTACTAAAATGGTTCCGGAAGTGAAGGTGGCAACCTCCATGCTCACCACACTCACTACCTACCAACTTAAAGGTTATGCTGCATTAAAATTCTAAAGGACTACTGACCACTGATTACCGTATACTGTCCACCAATACCCAATACCTAATCAACTCGTATGATCATATACAATCACCCACCCGTTATTCTTCTTTTTAAAGATTAAAGTAAACGGTCCGCTGGGTTGGTCGCTTTCGCGGAAGAGTGTGTATTTGCCGGTAAGTAAATGGGCATCCGGCCCTAGTTGCACAATTTGCCAGATGTCGAATTGCAAGCGTCCCATTAACGCACGCGTGGAATAATTCTTTTTATAATTATCTAATGTTGGTTGCCAGCCATACCGGATGGATGACCCGATAAATTGTAATGAATCCGATTTCCAATAGCCTTCCATAAACTTTTCCAGATTGCCTTCATTCCAGGCTGTTTGTTGTTGGGTTAACACTTCACGGATTTTAGTTTCGGCCTCCGAATTGGTTTCTGGTTTAGATGTACAGCTAATCGCCATCAAAAGCATGAAGAGACTGTTTTTAAAAGATTGCATAGTTTTCTTTGATTATCGGTGAAATCTGTGGCAAAAATGCACAGGTGAAGATACAAATCCTTCCTATTTTGCAACTCAATTTATTCCGAATGCGACCTGTTAATTTCTCTCAGCATGTATTGCCGCACGTGTTAGCCGTATGTGTTTTCTTGTTGGTAACGATACTTTTTTTCAGACCAGTTTTCTTCGAGAACAAATCAATAAGTCAAGGCGATATTCAGCAATGGAGTGGTTCCTCCAAAGAGCTTCGCGATTACAGGGACAAAACCGGTGAAGAAGGTTTGTGGGCAGGAACCATGTTT
>DPSB01000125.1 GCA_003537495.1 Cytophagales bacterium
GGACAACTCTAGAACGAAGATGAGAAAGATAATTTCAAACTGTGAATAAAGTGATACTGCCTTGAGGATTATCTTCATATCAAAAAATCACCTTCATGAGGAGACGATAAGGAATAACCTTAAAGATCTTTCGGAAAAAGATAGTGTAAAATTTCTATATTCGTTCGATGAAGCCGACCGGTTTTTAAATGAACAAATTGTAAAACATCAGACTCCTGTTGACTTAATCATAACCGAAGACAATATTTATCGTCAGAGAGCTTCAGCATTTCAGCACCGAATTAAGGAGGATCGAGGAAGAACGTATTCAAACAGAGATTTCAATCTGAATTCAGTTCCTGTAATTTTAATCGTGGACGAAAATGAAAACAGGCGAGCATTTAGCTACGATGGCTTCAGTGATACAATTGACAACATAGGCATAGATAGATTGCATAAGTTTATCCCAGAAATGATTAGCACAGTTAAGACATGGAGACGCCAAGTTTTGGACGAATTAGACAATCTAGGTATTAGGAATAATTCCGGTTCTATTGACTATACTTATTACTTTTCGACCGATAGGAACAGAAGCATAGAAACTAAGATTCTTTCTGAGAGTTTCAGACAGTTTCCGAGGAAGCTTCGATATGAATGGATTGAGTTTAATGAAGAGCAAATTGAAAAAGCCGTTGATGAATATATTAAAGAGTTAAAACGAGCGTCAAGATTGAATAGAAAGAATGATGAGAAGAAGTTTCATAAATTATTCAACAAGTATTCGTTTCTATTGAAGCGAGATAATTATACTAAGCAATGGTACGAGCCAAGAATGCACTACAATGAAGACAATTACTGGGAGCCTGACTACGCATTGCAACCCAATTTTAATCATCGGACTGATTTGAGTATCGTTGAAATCAAACTACCAAATGAGAAATTTATAACGAAGAGCAAGTTTCATCCCAAACCCTACAAAAAAATACTTGACCACATATTTCAGGTGAACGATTACAAGGAATTCTTGGAGAGCGATAAGTTTCAAGACACAATCAGGAGAATATATGGATTCGTTCCGACTAGAATTGAATACAATATTTTGGTAGGTAGACTGGATGACAAAATGAACAGTTTATCTGTATTCAACAGGAGAATGAGACAAATGAATGCCTTGCATATAAATTTCATCACCTATGATGAACTCTTAGACTATCAAGTTAAATTCATGGAAAGAATGAAGCTTTTAAATATAAAGTGAGATTAAAAGTTTAAATGTAGAATTGATGAATGAAGAAGAAATAAGAGGCAAGCTGCTATTACCCTACTTAAATGATCTGGGTTTTGCTATTTCTGAGATTTCATTAGAAGATACATTCACTATTAGGCTAGGTAAGTCTCAATATACTATTCACGGTAGATCAGATATTTTATGCAGAAGAAATGGAAAAAACCTGTTTATTATTGAATTGAAAAACGATTCCATCACCATTGAAGAAGACGACATTGCGCAGGGCATCTCGTACGCAAGATTACTTACCGATAATATCGCACCATTTACAATTATTACTAATGGAAAAACAACAAGAATCTTTGATTCAATTTCTCGAGATGAATTGAACGGAACCGAGATTTCTAAACAGTCAAGTTTTTGGCAAAATGGGTGCAGCCTATCAATGGACATCGACCTGCGAATAAGGTATGAAGCGCTCAGAAAGTTTGTGTCCTTCTCGTCAGAAAACCTAAAGATATTTTGCGAATATCAAGTCAGAGATAGAATGGGGCCGATCATCGGTAACATCGATAATCCTTACGCAAAATTCGTCAAGGAGCTTCATGTACAACGACAGGGTTTGTCCGTTGCGTTCAGCAACTTCTTAAATGGAGATACATCTATGTTTGGAATTGTTGGAGCTGCTGGGGTTGGAAAAACAAGTGCGATGTGTTCTTTGGCCCTTCAAAAAGTGGAGGATTTATTCGTTTTCTTTTACAATGCTGCAATACTTAATAAATCTCCTCTTGAGCACATCGCTCAAGACCTCAATGGTTTTTTTTCGAGCAAAAGTGAAAGTGAGCTGGTTCTTAAAAAGCTTGACGACCTAGGTGAATTTTTAAATAAGAGCATTCTAATCTTTATAGACGCAATTGACGAAAATGCTGATCGTAATCTATCGCTTGAACTGAGTGAGATCGCACTCATCGTAAGAAATTTAAAGAAAGTTAAGATTTGTATAAGCTGTAAATCAAATGTTTGGAATAATTTTCTGAAACAAAAGGACACGCCTACTCACTTATTTGAGGAGTTAAGCAAATCACACACTGCGATCCCAAAAGTAGATAATTCTCCAGGGTTTCTGCTGGAGGATTTTAGTAATGATGAAATGACTAAAATTAGTCCTTTGTACAAGGAGGCTTTCGGTTTTAAAGGTCAAATTTCAAAATCACTATTGATTGCCTTAAGAAACGGTTTCTTCTTGAGGATATTCAGCGAGGTTTATAGTAACAAAGAAGTACCAGAACAAATAAATGATAGGGAGTTAATCGCAAGGTATCTTAAGCAATCTTTGGAAAAAACTAATCTGGGTGTTCAAATCGGCACCAGAGTTCTTTCCAGAATTGGAGAGATTTTAATTACGCACAAATTCAGCTCGTGGGATGCTTTCCATGATAAAGGGATAAAAGTAGAGAGTTTAGTAGAAAAATTAAATCTTCCTCTAGATGAGACTTTATCCGAAGATTTATTTGCTAGAAATTTGCTAATCAAATCCAATGAGGAAGATTCTTACACCGTTTCATTCTACTTTTCTAAGATTCGCGACTACATCATTTGTTATCATTCATGCAGACTTGATAAACTGAGTGATGATGAATTCTATAATTTACTCGGTAAGTTTTACCAAAATCACATAGGGCAAAGTGCAATTGACTTTTACAAGGAGAACGCTGGCGCTTCGCATTTGAGAATAATAGGTGAATTCATAAAAGACAAGTGCCTAAAGTACGTGATTGACTATGACGATTATTTAGAGAAACATTTTAGGACGTTTAAGGACAAATTTGATCCGCAAACCAAAGGCGAAATAGGGATCTTTTTACCGAAGGATTTATTGCATAAAGACGGCTACGCTCTGTTTCCTTTAGATCCAAATTCATCAAACAAAATCCAACATGAAAAGTTAGATGGTGCATTTTCAGGATCGCCAATTGACGACCTGTTTTTTCAAAAGGGAGCTAGAATATTGCATAGTAGCAATAAATCATTGTTGGCCCCCGATCAAAGCAAAACTGTCCAACAGGAAGTGTTCAAGCAGCTTAAAGAAATAATTAACAAAGGACGACTCAGTGTATATGATTCAGATGTTCTTCTACTTGAGCAGGTTTCAACTATTGTCTATTATTATCATAAGCAACTAGGTTATGATGTTGACTCAAAAGATTATTATTTACCTAGATTCAATTTAATTTATCCGATTGACTT
>DPSB01000022.1 GCA_003537495.1 Cytophagales bacterium
TTTTTGTAAGGCGCGGTTTTGTTAACCTATTTTTTAGCCCTAAACAGGAGGTACTGTGAGAGTCCGGATAGTTTTTTCATTGAAGAACAGAGGTGGCTATGTGCCCTTCCATCATCAGTTTTTATTGGCGCAAACCATAAAGGGTTTGATCATGTTGGGTAAGAACGAGAAGTTCTTTTCCTATACCCAATACAATTTCTCGGGCCTGAAAGGTCAGATCAAAATCAGCCGAAAGGGACTGCACTTTTATTCATCCAAAGTAACACTGGTGTTCTCTTCATCCGATCAGGAGTTTCTGGATTACTTTAACAGTGTACTGTTTGCCCAAAAGGAATTGCTGGTGGGTGCGTTACAGCTTATCCCCGAATCAGTGGAAAATGAAGAGCCAGTTTCCATAACCGATTCGGTTAAGTTCTTATGTATCTCGCCCATCGTGTTGGTACCCGCCTCGTTTAACGATGAAAGCGGAAAGCGTTTTATAAGCCCGGAGTTGGACGAGTTTTCGGATTTGCTTTATGATAGTACTATCGCACGCATGGAAGCCAGTGGTAAATACAAACCCGAACAATTGGCAGACTTCTATAAGTTTCAATTAGTGGCCGATAAGGAATACATTAACCGCATTCAGGCTTCGCATAAAAAGTTTGCCCGCATTTATCCGCTTTACGATCTGGATATTAAGTATGAAGTACGCGGCTACACGTTTCCGTTTACGTTGTATGCTCCGCAGCCGGTACAACAATTTGTGTACGAAAATGGCCTGGGTCATTTCTCGCACAAAGGTTTTGGTATGTTGGATGTAGCACAGGCCGATACTGATTCCATCCGCAACGAGGCCGACCTGGAAGTAAATTACGCTTAGCGACTATTGGCCGGTAATTGGTAATAACCCACCAGTAAATCTGCCTGCGGGCGAAAAGGCCGATAGTAAACAAAAACTTCGTACAGGTTTTCAGTTTCAAAATGGCTGCCTTCAAGCTGAAAGCTGTTTTGATTGGAACCCTCCAACCAATACTGATAATCGTACCAGCCTTGTTTCAGAAACAAAGTCTTTTCGTAGGCATTTGCCGCGCGATTATAATCCATCCGCGTTGCAGCCGAATGATCCCAATTGGTTAGCGCACCCATTACATGAACATTGCCCGCTAACGGAGGCGAGGCTAAGGTGAATGTTACAAACACATAATCGCCCGAAAGGGAAGGATCTCGATTATCCAGATTGTCGATAACATAGTTGCCATTCATATCGCGGTATTGCGCGTAGGCCTGGCCTTCGCGGGTTTTATCGGTAAGCACCGAAAGGTGAAAAGGTCTTTTACTTCTATCTAACCGACCGGTGTTTACTCCCGGAAAGTTGAGCGAACGAAAGTCCACAAACCGAAATTCATTACCCGCCATAAACTGATTGGTTTTATCAAAGAACCGGTATTCCAGTTCGCGCCTGTCTTCGCGAATGAAGGTGGGCTTAATACTACCGCGGGCATTGTCCCATCGTTGGTTTTGGCGCACCCAAATCTGGATAGACTCCATTGGGTTGACTACATCTAACTTTGAATAATTGAGTTTAAAGTTAAGTTGCTGATTGCTTACGCTGAGGGTGCCGAGGCCTTGATTCTGTCCATCCATTACCAAGGCTACATCGTTACTATAAACCATAAACCGTTTACTCAGCAGTAAATCGTCTTCATCATTTTCGCGATAAGCTACCAACAGGTAATTGCCGGGCAGCTTTACCCGAGGCACTTCAAAATAATAATGAACATAGGGAACCGAGGTATTGGTGGACATGTCGTATTCTGTAATGGCATATTCATTATACTCGTTCATAAATTCCAAATCCTGAAGATTGGATTTTGTCCAATCGTAGTTGCAATGAACAATGCGCACGTAATAGTTGCTACGTTGCCCGATCAGATCATCAAATTCCAGAACCAGATTTTGCGTGTTGATGGGTGCAACGGCTGGTCGTAGCTTATCCTGATTTCCGTTAAGGGCGGGATAAAGTTGTACCGTGCGGATTTCTTCTTCGTAACTTTTGTCGGTATAAACCAGCTTTTTCTGCGAAAATGAAAGATTGAAACTGCCTAAAAAGAAAATAATTGCAATTAGCCTCACGATTTTAACAATTTACGTTTTTACAAAGATGCAGGTAAATCAAATGGCATTCCAACTTAAATACCGCAAGCCGGGTCTATAATGGCAGAACGGTTCATGTTGAACGATGAGGAACTGATTAAGGGATGTGTGAAGGGGGAAAGGGCCTCGCAAGAGGCCCTCTATTCCCGCTATTGCCGAAAAATGATGGTTATCTGCCAACGATATGCCAAATCTACACTCGAAGCCGAAGACATTTTACAGGAGGGCTTTATAAAGGTGCTTGCTTCCATCAAGACTTTTAGAGGTGAAGCCCGGCTCGATACCTGGATTACCCGCATCATGATCAACACCGCCCTCAACCACCAACGGCAGAAGTTGTACTTACTACCCATGGTTGATGTGGCCGATGCCCGGCTTCACGAGTCGGAAGATG
>DPSB01000499.1 GCA_003537495.1 Cytophagales bacterium
TTACGAAAATGAATATTAGTCGCATAATTTTAATTTTAATCAGATTGCCAATTAAAAATTGCACACAACGGCCCGGGCTTTGCGCAGACGGGGTATTTGATGCTCCGTCGCCTGGACCGGTCATGCCAAAAGTAACGCGATTTTGAATAACAACGAAACCAAGGTTAGGCCACTACAGAGCGTAGCAAAATGGCCTAACCGGATTAGGACTGTCGTCGCACAATTGACTGAAGATGATTAGAGAAAGGGTGCCCATTGAACTTCCTGATAAGCCCCGTTTGCGCAAAACCTCGTGTTGGCTGCTGTACAAGCAAATGAGACCTTATCAGATTCCTCTTTTTAACTCCTTCTGATAAGTGTTGAATGTAGGTGTTTTACTTTCCATTGTTTTCTCTCCCTTACTAAAGTTACTGTTTCTAACCACTGTATGACTGTCTCTTTGGTGTCTTTGGTAATGGTTGAATTCAGCCAATAAGTGACCCATGCTACAGTTTTATCTGCTTCGACTTTGATGAAATCAAACGTGTTGTTGCGCTTAAAATCTGCTGACTGGTTCATTGTAATTGCTTTCCTTATGAGTGTATCTATAGTCCATATCTGACCATATTCATACAATGTAATATCAGATGAACAATAAGCTTTTAAAGTCGTTGAATCACGGTCAGATAAAGCTTGAAACATCTCTATAACTGATTGTTGTATTTCTTGCTCCTGCTTGGAAAATATTTGTTGTGCTTGCAACAACCCAGAAATATAAATAGCAATGGTTAAAAAGATTACTTTTCTCAATTTTTCATGTTTTCAACTGAAATAATGAAGTGTCTACAAGTATAGCAGCCAACGGTTTGGGGCTTTGCGAAGAAGCGGAATTAGAAGCACAAATGTTCAATTTAACACAAATGTTGATTAGAATTCCGAATGTTCAATTAAGCACTGAACCCGCTTTTTTGCAAAACCCCTGTTACCTGCAGGTGTTCTTGTCATACCGTCTGTTTTTGTTTGTGTTCAGGGCAGTCAATTCGTAATTCATTGTCTGCAAGTGAGGAATTTAACAAGCTACAAAAGTGTCCGTTTTTGTTTGCTTTATAAAAATGGCAAGTAAAACACATTCGCTGAATGGTAATAACTCCTGCTTTGTTTAAGTGATTAATGATGTCTAACAAACTCAGTAGTAGATTTTCTTTGTCTGTCGTATGAAGTTTGTCAATAGGAATTTGAATTTCTTTTGCGAACAATGATGTCTGCTCGGCAATGTCTTTTCCTTTTTTGGTTAAATGAATAATGTAACTTCTAGTGTCGTGCTGTTCATATTCTTTTCGGATGAAAAGTTTTTGTTCAAGTGTTTTTATCGTGTCGCTAATGGTTGCTTTAGTCATATTGAACTCGCCTGCCAAATAACTCACTTTTCTCTTTTGGTCTGAATGATGCAATAAAAATATAAGCACTTGCACTTGAATAGGACTTAAAGAATGCTCTTTACTTTCATTCCATAGCAAAACTCTAAATGCTTGTGAAACTCTTTCTAATGACGCAACAATTTTGCTTTCAATACTTGAGTTTTGATGGTCTAAATCAAATGCCGATTTTTTCATAAAGAAAAGTAGTTACAATTTTCCATTTCAAGAATAAAATATCCTTGTTTTTTTATGTCTGCTTCCCATTTTGGTTGCAAAGCTCTAACGTGGCAAAACCTGCATTCTTTTGATGTCAAAGGTTGCCCTTCTTGCCCTTTTGTTTTTAAATATGCTCTGCCGTATTCGTAAATAACGACAGTGTCTTTTACTGATGATGGAGCAATAATGTCAAAGTGCATTACACTGCCATCTTTCTTAGTTACATAGGTGTCCCAAACTGCTACTTCCATTGTTTTAGATATATTGTTTTGTGCGTTTGCAGTAAAGACAAACAGCATTATGATTAAAGTACTTATAATTCTCATTTTATTTAAGTTTTGAATTAAAAAAACGCCCCACAAAGGTAGTTATCCTAACTTTAAGGGGCATTTTTTTTTAACCTTTTACATCAGCCATTGATGCACCAAAGTTGATGTGTAATACATTTCCGTTTGGTGTCACCAAAGCTGGAACAGATTTTACACCTGCTTTTTCTGCTTCGTCAATTCTTGACTTGTCGTTACCAAAGTGAACTACTTCAACTTTGTCTGAACCTAAAAGGTTAATGATGTCGTGTTCTGCACTTACGCAAACAGGACAACCTGCGTGATAGAAAACTGATTTACTCATTTTTTATAAATTAAATTGTTATGACAATATTGTCAGTGCAAATATAGTTAGGATGTCTAACTATGCAAAATAAAAGTTTTCAACAGTTGTATTTTTTACCAAATTTTGTTGTCTAGTTGTTTTTGGGGTGTCGGTCTGCTACACTTGCAGGTAACGTCGGGCATTTACGAAGGCCGTGGTATTCGGAGCCCTGTCGCCTGGCGCTTGTCGTACTAAGTTAGCCAAATTTACTAGAAGAACGAGCCTTAAGGCGCGGCACTAAGAGCCTAGCAAAATGCCGCGCCGGTTAAGTATTTCTTGTCGCCCGTTGACTGCAGCTGAATAGAAATTTGAAGTATAAATCACAATG
>DPSB01000498.1:0-2655 GCA_003537495.1 Cytophagales bacterium
GATAAAATAATACCCGGGCTTCCTGCATTAAGGTAAGTATCCGGTCGTTGCCCACATGGTTTCCATAGTTAAGATCGGAGGCCCGCACGGTTAACTGCGTTTCAAAAATAAATTTATCCGGAAGGGTTAACTCAACTCGCGCCATAGTTGCTAATTTGCTTGTTGTAAAACAGATGTCTAAAAATAATCTTTTAACCCGGCTCTGGAAAAAACTGAAGCGAATTGCGCTTTGGATTTTTGTGTTGCACCTGGTTTACATTATTGTGTTGCGTTGGGTTAATCCACCCATTACCATTACGCAACTTACTAATTGGGTAGAAGGCCACGGACTAAAACGTGATTACGTGGATTTTGATGCGATGTCGCCCAACATCCGGTTAGCAGTAATGGCGTCAGAAGATCAATTGTTCCCTGATCATAATGGGTTTGATATCAAAAGCATCAAGAAAGCTTTGGAGAGCAACAAAAAAAGCAAGCGCATTCGGGGTGCTTCTACCATCAGTCAGCAGGTAGCCAAAAATGTATTTTTATGGCAAGGCCGAAGTTGGTTCCGCAAAGGATTGGAAGTCTATTTTACGTTTATGATTGAATTGCTGTGGAGCAAAGAACGAATTCTTGAAATGTATTTGAATGTTTCAGAAATGGGCACTGGAATTTTTGGTGTAGAAGCTGCAGCACAAAAGTATTTCAAGAAACCCGCCAGTAAACTCACGCGCACGGAAGCTGCACGCATTGCCGCTGTGCTCCCCAATCCAAAAAAGTACAAAGCCGAACCAGCCTCACCGTACGTAGCGAGGCGCACTTCGTGGATTTTAAATCAAATGAATAACCTGCAAGGGGATGAAGGAGTGGCGAAGCTGTTGGAAGTACCAAAGCCTGATAAAAAGAGCAAGAAGAAGTAATTGATGTTACAAGCCTCAACCCGGCATAGCTTACTTGTAAGCGCAGTCACTGCGTTCCTCACTCCCCGGGGAGCCATCATAAGGCACAAGTTTCTTTCAAATAAAGCCTAACCCCTGATCAACTTGTAAAAAACTTGTCGGCTTGAAAATTCGCATTTCATACATCGTGCGTAGGCCGACATTTTGATTTGTTATCGATTACCACGAGATGAAGCTCGTGGCTACCATAATATCGCTCCTATGGAGCTATTTATAATAATTCAATCCTTAATATTCAATATCGCAAACTGTTGCTTTTTGCCGCGTTGACCAAACAATACAAACTCATTCGATGAAATCTGCTCGCACACTTTTGGCCTGATGAGTACACTAACTTCTTTCGTTCCAAACACCGGTTGTCGTTTAACTTCACCAGAACCACTTACTGAACACAACATCACAATACCATAATTTGGGTTTAACTCTGCCCGTGCAACCGGACCCTTTCCATTATAGTTTATATTCTCGGGCGAATCGTTGTACATAAAAAGTAATTGTCCGTTCCTTACCCCAAAAGTGTATGAAGAACTGGCTCCTCCATCATTAGTTGATAACTGGCGTTTCGGAATTTTTTGCGACCACAAAATCTCGCCACTGGCATTTATGCGAATAGTAATAATGTCGTTGTAGTAATATAAAAAGTCGGTGCGGGTAGTTACAGCACCCGTAGTCGGGTTTCTTATAGTGGTTATTCTGCGTTTTATAAAATACTGCTCGCCAATCATAAAAACTCCACCAGTATTATCCACCACCAATTGATCCAACTGAAATTGAAACAACTCAATATCTTTATCATTCTCTGCCCTTCGGCCCACTTTGCGGGCTTCGCGTTCAGTCAAGTTTTGCGTAATAAAATCAAGCTCAAACTCTTTGGATGTATTTGTTATTACCGTTCGGGTTTTTGCATCCAGCTTCAAAAAGTAAGTTCCCTTAATCGTTAAGGTTCCGGTTTCTGAATAAAAGCCTGCACACACAATATCTTTATTATCTAAAATTCCGATCTGCATATCGGTAATAAACTTACCTGCTAAACTTAATGGCGTCCGTTCTTCTCGTGTACCTTTATCATAATAGCTTAACAATTCATAACTATAGTTTGCTTCGCCTTTTCGGATTTCGGTACGTTTGTCTTTATAGACAAGGCCCAGCAGATGAACTTCTCCATCATTACTTATCCGCATCGACTCCAGATCAAACAACTGATCCCGGTAAGGGATTGTAATTTGTTTCTGCCAAAGCGGTTTCATTTCCTTATCTAAAACCAACAGTTCAAACTTTTCGGGTTCATTCTTTTCAAATGGCAATTTTGAATAGATGAGCAACTTTGATTTATCGCGCGATTGCCGGAACTCGAAGGCACCATCGTTTCTTCGCTTCTGCCCATTGAAATCAATTTTAGCGATGGATACCGGTGGTGTGGCCTGTAAAGTTTTTTTACTTACCTGTTGAACATATAAATCATTGATGCGGGTTTGCGGATCGGCATACGAAGAAAAAATATAAATCTCGTTGTTGGCAAACAAGGCAAACTCGCCTGTGCGCTGCCGTCCGTTGGTTGTTAGTTCAAGTTCCACAGAGTTAATAGGCCGAAGATCATTTCCGTAATGCTCCAGGGTAAAAGTAAAATCAAGAAACATGGAAGCCTTTGTGCGGATGGCATAAAAGCCGGTTTCATCACTGCCGATAATATCGTTCAATGTAGTGCGTCTGTTTG
>DPSB01000498.1:2902-4051 GCA_003537495.1 Cytophagales bacterium
AATGTAGTGCGTCTGTTTGCTTTGATCTCCTCGCCCCAACGTGCAGTGAGTTGATAGGGTTGAGCGTTTAATTCTGTATAGAATAGAGACGAAATTGTTATTACAATAGCTAACGAGTAGTTCATATCAAACTCAATGACAAGTTCAATTTTGTTTCTGACAAACTTTGTGCTTCTTGGTGACTCTGTGACTTGGTGGTATATTTACTTTATTTTAACCACAAAGTCGCCAAGGCACAAAGTAGCACTAAGTTTTTTATTTAAGTCGCCCACGCTTTACCCACTTCCGCCAAAGGAACACAGCCCCTAAACGGTCCGGGCACGGGATTGTATTGCAATGCTTGTGTTGCACCAAGTTCACTGGTGAAATAACCGGCCAGCACCAACTCTTTTATTTTTAGCACAAACGGTTTATCGCTACCCGTGCCGGCATTCCACCAACCGGTAGGGCCACCTCCGGTTGCATCTTGTATTGCTTGTGCATGATGCTTTTCAAAATGTTGAAGTTGTTCTTCAGCACCACATTCAATAAAAGAATTTCCAAATGTTGCTTTTGCATCAGCATCAAACGCATTCAAGTCAGCAATAAATTTTTCCTGCTGTTCTTTTGAATACACATTCGCAATCAATGTATCCATAAACTGAGGTACTCCGGCTTCCTTTGCTCCGGGTGTATCTGTCTTTGGAATAATGATCTCGGCCAGCGTTTCAATTAACACCCCTTGCTCGTTCGAAAAAAATACCGGTGTAAAACCTGCTTCGGGTGTGGCCTTGCATCCACTTAACACTCCCGCCAAGGTTGGGCCGGTAATGGCATAGCCCAAAATCAGACTTGCTTTTTGTATTGCTTCTCTCCTATCCATGGTTTACAGGTTTTGTTTCTTTAATTCATTAACAGCATAATCGGCTGCACGCGCAGTAAGTGCCATGTAGGTGAGCGATGGATTCTGGCAAGCCGAAGAAGTCATGGCAGCACCATCGGTTACAAATACATTGGGTGCTTCATGCACCTGATTCCATTTGTTGAGCAC
This sequence comes from Cytophagales bacterium, assembly GCA_003537495.1. GTDB lineage: Bacteria > Bacteroidota > Bacteroidia > Cytophagales > Cyclobacteriaceae > ELB16-189. The sequence goes on from DPSB01000498.1 coordinate 3,933, forward strand.
TGAAGTCTTTGGATCTTTACCCATACGCGCTGTTCCCATTTCGTGAATACCTAAGCCTATGTTATTTGGTGCATCATAAATGTTTACATTCTTAAACCCGGCTGCTTCCAGCATTTCGG
>DPSB01000498.1:4189-4363 GCA_003537495.1 Cytophagales bacterium
CATCGGTTACAAATACATTGGGAGCTTCGTGCACCTGGTTCCATTTATTAAGTACTGATGTTTTGGGATCTTTCCCCATGCGAGCAGTTCCCATTTCATGAATGCCTTGTCCAATATTATTGGGTGCATCAAACGTAGTTACATTTTTAAAGCCGGCTGCTTCCAGCATTTCGG
>DPSB01000498.1:4607-4990 GCA_003537495.1 Cytophagales bacterium
GGCTGCTTCCAGCATTTCGGCCGCGCAAGCCTTCATATCTTCGCGCATTGTTTTTTCATTTTGTTTCCATTCAGCATCTATGCTCAGAATGGGTAAGCCATACACATCTTTTTTATTGGCATCGAGTGTTACCCGATTTTCCTGATACGGCAAACACTCACCAAAACCAGTAATACCCATACGCCACGGGCCGGGTGTTTCCAATTTTTCTTTCAGTTGCGATCCATAAGCCATTTCCATTACTCCGCGCGACCACTCTTGCCGGCTGGCTGCACCTTGATAACCAAAGCCGCGCACGTAATCAGTACGTTTATCGCTGCCAACATTTCGAAAGCGCGGAATGTAAATGCCATTGGGTCTGCGCCCGATGTAATACTTATCTT
>DPSB01000498.1:5322-5535 GCA_003537495.1 Cytophagales bacterium
TGCCATTACCCAATCCATTCGGAAAACGGGACGAAATAGAATTCAATAAAATATGCGTGCTTCCTAAAGCCGATGCATTCAGGAAAATAATTTTTGCAAAGAACTCAACCTCTTGTTTTGTTTCAGCATCCAACACGCGTACGCCTACTGCTTTGCCTTTTTGCTCATCATATATAATAGAGTGCACAATTGAATGCGGTCGCAACGTCATGT
>DPSB01000199.1 GCA_003537495.1 Cytophagales bacterium
ACAAATTCTTTTGGCTGTTGCCACTTTAATAACAACTCCATAATAGTGTGGTAAAGTTCTATCTACCTGATAATAAGGTATTCAGAATTTCGCGTGCCGATTCGGCTACGGGCGTGCCAGGTCCAAAAATTCCAGCTACACCAGCTTTTCGTAAAAAATCGTAATCGCCCGGAGGTATTACGCCACCTGCAACTACTTTAATATCGGGACGGCCCAGCGTATTTAAAGCTTCAATCAATTGCGGAACCAACGTTTTATGGCCAGCGGCCAGGCTGCTGGCACCAATTACGTGTACATCGTTTTCGGTTGCTTGCTTGGCAACTTCTTCGGGGGTTTGAAACAACGGCCCTATATCCACATCAAAACCCAGATCGGCAAAACCGGTGGCAATTACTTTCGCCCCACGATCGTGACCATCTTGTCCCATCTTGGCGATGAGTATGCGTGGCCTGCGTCCATCCAACTCCGCAAAGCGGTCGGATAATGCGCGTACTTCAGCTACCGATTTCTGATCTTTCATGGCGCCCGAATATACACCTGAAACGGTTTGAATGGTGGCGGTGTAGCGACCAAAAGCTTTTTCCATAGCTTGCGAAATTTCGCCCAGCGTGGCGCGATGACGGGCTGCTTTAATGGCAAGCTCCAGCAAATTGCCGTTACCAGATGCTGCTGCTTGTTGTAAATTATTCAGCGCAGTTTGTACAGCTTCCGTATTGCGTTCGGCTTTTAAGGTTTTTAGTTTTTCAATTTGTTCTTGCCGAACTGCGGTGTTATCTACTTCAAGTATTTCAAAGTCGGGCAGGGCACTGCTTTGAAAACGATTTACGCCTACAATAACTTCTTCACCGGAATCAATACGTGCCTGCCTGGCAGCGGCAGCCTCTTCGATGCGCAATTTTGGAATGCCACTTTCAATAGCGCGTGTCATTCCACCAAGCGACTCTACTTCTTCTATTAATTGCGAAGCCGCGTTAATCAGTTGTTCGGTTAAGTATTCTACATAAAATGATCCGCCCAGCGGATCAACAACCTGTGTAATGCCGGTTTCATTTTGCAAATACAATTGCGTGTTGCGTGCAATACGTGCCGAAAAATCGGTTGGTAATGCTATGGCTTCGTCTAACGAATTGGTATGCAGTGATTGTGTTCCACCCAATGCCGCAGCCAATGCTTCAATGGCTGTACGCGTTACGTTGTTGTAGGGATCTTGTGCGGTTAAACTCCAGCCCGAAGTTTGGCAATGTGTACGCAACGCCATCGACTTTGTATTTTGCGGATCAAACTGCTTTACAATCTTAGCCCACAATACTCGCGCAGCCCGCATCTTGGCAATCTCCATAAAGAAGTTCATGCCAATGCCCCAGAAAAAAGAAAGGCGAGGTGCAAAATCATCAATGGCAATACCTGCTTTTAATCCCGCCCGAATGTACTCCAATCCATCGGCCAAGGTGTAAGCAAGTTCAAGATGAGCTGGCGCACCGGCTTCGTGCATGTGATAGCCACTGATGCTGATGCTGTTAAACTTCGGCATGTGGCACGAGCAATACGAAAAAATATCGGCTACAATCCGCATAGATGCCGCTGGCGGATAGATATACGTATTACGCACCATAAATTCTTTCAGAATATCGTTCTGAATGGTGCCGGTAAGTTGTTGTGGTTCTATTCCTTGCTCTTCGGCAGCAACGATATAAAAAGCCATGATGGGAATAACGGCTCCGTTCATCGTCATACTCACCGACATTTTATCTAATGGAATCTGATCGAATAGCGTCTTCATATCCAATACAGAATCGATCGCAACACCAGCTTTGCCTACATCGCCCGCAACGCGCGGATGATCAGAATCATACCCACGATGTGTGGCCAGATCGAACGCAACTGAAAGTCCTTTTTGCCCGGCTGCAAGATTACGTCTGTAAAAGGCATTGGATTCTTTAGCTGTAGAAAAGCCTGCATACTGCCTGATCGTCCACGGCCTAACGGTGTACATGGTAGCATACGGCCCGCGCAAATAAGGTGGAAGCCCGGCATCGAACTGTAGCCATTGATTTTTACTGAGATCAAATGCAGTGTATTCTGGTTTGATTTCAATTTTTTCAGGCGAAGTCCAGGCGTTGTGATTAGTAGTGCCTGCAACGGTGTATGAACTTAGTTTTATCTTTGAGAAATCTGGCTTCATAACGTAACTTGGGTTACAAATTTCTGCCACGATTTTTCGGCCAGTTGATTGATTAATGATTCCAGATAGTATGAACCCGCTGTGGGATCGGCCACTCTGGATAGCTGCGACTCTTCACGTAGCACAGCCGAGACAAGTCGACTGGCGCGATTGCCAGGCTCTTCATCGCTTTCAGCTTGTACCGTTAAATAGTTACAACCACCTGCAATGGCAGCCAATGCAGCCGTGGTGGATTTTATCAGGTTGCCATGCGGCTGAAAACTTTCTTTTGTCCATGCTTGTGATGAAGCATGAATGTTAACATCAACGGTAGAAATGTTATAGGCTTGTAAAATAGTAGCCCAGCATTTTCGTAGCGCTTTCAATTTGGCGATCGAAAGAAAAAAATCAGTATCAATGCTAACATGAAATGCAATCTGCTGGGCAATAAAATCGGGCGAATGCCCTTGATCGGTAAAAGAATCGAATAATCTTGCGCCAGCTTCAAGTGCATTTACCAATTCGTCAACCGGATTTGTATTGGGTTCAACACAAATGCCGGTCGTTAAAAATGTCGGTGCAGAACTTTTTAAAAGTTGTTTAATATTTTTTGGTTGCTGATAAAAAATACAACCCGAGAGTTTTTGATTGCTTGTGGAAGCTAAAAATAGAGAAGCTTCTTCTTCGTAGCCGGATTCAATCAGCAATGAAATGGCACAATGTTCCAAGGCAATACCCGCGAACAGAATCTCATAATTAATTTCGCTGCGTTCGATGTTAAATAGAATTCCATCGGCTCCGGTATTCAGATAATGCAAGGCAAGCGTGTTAGCTTTTTTCTCATCACCAACAGCAATCGTTGGCATATTTTGCCAGGCACGGGCACCAAAAATTTTTGAATCGGATACAGGAAGCGTAAAGCCCACCTGATTTTTATCAGATTTTTTGTAGTAAGGCTCAATGGTTAACCCGTGTTTGCGAATCAATAGTTTTTCGAATGGATTGGCGCCATTCAACTCCTGAGTGGCCGCTTCTGCCCAAGCGTGCTCACCTGGTGTTCGAAAATGAATTTCTGTATTATCGTTTTGTGTTGGATTAATCATTGAATCTGATTGAAATTCAAGGTTTCAAGTTGAGGTATAGTTGTGATTAAAACAAAATTTTTATGAATTTCAAAAGCTGTACTACAAAAAAATCTATTGAAAAAGGCAAGCTGGATTTTATTTTTTGTTCTTTAATTTTTTTACACCTTTGTCTCCCTTCCCTAAAAAAATTAGGGAAATTTCATCAAACCGCTAGCTAATAAATGGTAGTTGATTCTATAACTGTTTGGAGCGACTGTCTCGAAATAATTCGTCAGGAAGTGGACGAACAAAACTTCAACACCTGGTTTAAGCCAATCAATCCCGTACGTACTACAGATGATGTACTAACCATTCAGGTACCTTCGCAATTTTTTTACGAATGGCTTGAGGAACATTATGTACCTGTACTAAAGAAAGCAATCCATCAGGTACTGGGGCCTAAAGGTCGCCTCGAATATTCGGTAGTGGTAGATAGTGGTCATCAGCAAAACCCACCGGTATTTGTTAATTACCCGAACGGAAATGGAGTAAAGCGAAACGGAATGCAGACTGCCAATGGAATGCATGAAGATTATTCGCCATTTACATTCAAGGCCCTAAATCCGCAAACCGTTAATTCCAGATTAAATCCATCCTATTCATTTTTGAATTTTGTGGAAGGCGATTGTAATCGACTGGCACGGTCAGCAGGGGTTGCCGTTGCCAAGAAACCCGGTACAACTTCATTTAATCCATTAATGTTATATGGGGGAGTTGGCGTAGGAAAAACACACCTGGTGCAGGCTATTGGTAATGAGATTAAGAAAAACCTACCTGATAAAATTGTGTTGTATGTGGATCAGAACGATTTCACCAACCAGTTTTTGAATGCATTGCAGAACCATAAAATTCAGGAATTTCAGAATTATTATCTGCAAGTAGATTTATTAATTCTGGATGATGTTCAGTTTTTGGCTGGCCGTGAAAAAACGCAGGAAATGTTTTTTCACATCTTTAATCAACTGCATCAGTCCGGCAAGCAGATTATTATGACGAGCGATTGCCCGCCCCGCGATCTGAAAGGATTTCAGGAGCGTTTGCTGTCGCGATTTAAGTGGGGCCTAACAGCCGATTTGCAAGAGCCAGACTTTGAAACCAAGCTGGCCATCATTCATAATAAAATGCAATCGGATGGAATTGAAATCCCTACCGAAGTAGCCGAGTACCTGGCCTATAGTGTAGATACCAACCTGCGCGATATGGAAGGCGTTTTGAACTCGTTGTTGTTTCATGCAACCCTTCTCAAAAAGGATATTGATCTGGAACTTGCCAAAGAAGTTCTCAAGAACATAGTTAAAGAAATTCAATCGGATGTAAGTGTGGATTACATTCAGAAAACAGTAGCTGATTATTTTAAAGTTAGCTTAGACCAAATGAAGAGCAAGGTGAAAAAGCGCGAAATTGTAATTCCGCGCCAGGTAGCCATGTACTTCTGCAAGCGCTACACGCAATTAACGCTTGCGCTGATTGGTGAAAACTTTGGTGGTCGCGATCACAGTACGGTTATACATGCCCTCGAATCTGTGGAGGATATGATGAAGACTGATGTGAATTTTAAAAATAGCGTGGAAGATCTCACCAAGAAGTTCAAGCAACGCATGACGGCCTGATCTGCTTATTGCAGATAGAACGAAAGCTGCATTTCCTGCTTCGATCCGTTTATACCATACAAATAGACTCGCCCTTTGTAATTATTGAAGAACTCAATTACATCGCCTGGGTTTTTAACTTGCTTGCGGTTAATCTGTATAATAGTATAGTTCTCCGGAATCTGAATGCGTTTTAGTAAGCCATCCTTGATATTAAACACCTTCACTCCGTAATCATTGGCTTCCATACTGGCGCCTAATGTAGCATCGTTGAAAATTATACGCTTGGTTACATTCGTATCACCTTTTTTATTGAGGAGCGTTAGTGATACTGTACTTGATTTATTATTTCGTAAGTATGTTATGTTGATCTTATCGCCAGGATACCGGTAAGCCAATTCTTCCTCAAAAGCACTTTCGCTATTAATTTCTGTGTTGTTGATTTTGGTAATGATATCGCCCTCTTGCAAGCCTGCATTCACAGCCGCACCACTGCGCTCAACCTTTCCAATAATTACTCCTCTAAACTCTTTTACATTTTCATCTAACCCGTACTTGCGGGCATTCGCAAAGTCATGCTCCACTACATTACCACCAAAAATTGCTTTTTGTGGAGTGCCGTACTTAATCAGATCCTCTACAGATTTTTTTGCGATATCAATAGGCACCGCAAAAGCATAACCGGTATAAGAACCCGTGCGCGAAAGAATAGCGGTATTAATACCCACTAGTTCACCATTTTTATTTACTAATGCTCCACCGCTATTACCAGGGTTAATGGCAGCATCGGTTTGAATGAATGATTCAATCGGAAAACGATCATCTACAATATTAATCTTGCGACCTTTTGCACTCACTACTCCAACCGTAACGGTAGATGAAAGCGAGAACGGATTGCCCACTGCAATTACCCACTCGCCTACAACCAGATTTTTAGAACTGCCAATCGTAATGGCGGGTAAGTTGGTCTCTTTTATTTTTAGCACAGCAAGGTCAGTAGATGGATCGGTTCCTACTAACTCAGCTTCATATTGCTTCTTGTTATACAACACCTGAATTTTTTCCGCAGCTTCTATCACGTGATTGTTGGTAACAATATAACCATCAGACGAGAAGATTACACCCGAACCACTACTAACCTGTGTTTGCGAACCGGTGTTTCCAAAAAACCAATCCCACTGATTGTAAGATCGACCTTGCGAAATGCTATTGATGTACACTACGCTGGGTGTTGCTTTGGTTGCGGCATAACTAAAGTCAACCGATTCTGCGACACGCGGTGTTTCTGTTGGTTCAATAATATTGGGTCGATAGGTTTCAGTTGGTGCATAGCTTGTTACTTGAAATTGTGCCTGTTGTTGCTCGCGCGATGTTTTTTCCTGTTGATACGAATAAAAAACAAACGCACCTGCCAGGCCGGAGATAAACCCAATAACGATAATCTTTACAGTATTCATACGCTTTTCAATTTCAGTTTATAAAACGAATCAGGTACTGAGATGTTTTCCGATTCGGTAAAGTTGATCAACCCCGCGACAAAAATTATCCCAAACCTCGTAAACCGGAAGGTTTGTCAGTTGTTTGAAGCTGCATCGGATAACCTTATTTTTGTGGTCTATGGGTATTCGTTCAGTGCTGGCCAAACCGTTTGCAAGTTACGTTGCTGGCCAAACCAAAAAATGGGCTTCAAAACCTGGGTATTATCAAACCCAAACCCTTGAGCAACTGGTTTTTGCAGCCCGGCCTACACAATTCGGACGCGATCATGGTTTTGATGGAATCAGCTCGTATGATGATTTTAAGAAGCAAGTACCCATTCGCGATTACGAAGACCTGAAGCCCTACATTGAAAAAGTATTGAAGGGCCAACCCGATGTGCTGTGGCCAGGCAAGCCCGCTTACTTTGCCAAAACTTCGGGCACTACTTCGGGCACCAAATATATACCTATCTCCAAAGAGTCGGCACCCGGTCATTTTATCAGTGCTCGCAATGCAACTTTAAGTTATGTGCATGAAACCGGCAATGCTTCGTTTCTGGATGGCAATCTCATTTTCCTTTCCGGTAGTCCCGAGTTAGATGAAGTAGCCGGCATTAAAACGGGTAGACTTTCTGGAATCAGCAATCACATGGTACCTGGGTTTTTACGAACCAATCAGAAACCAAGCTATGCTACCAATTGCATTGAAGACTGGGAAGAAAAATTAGAGAAGATTATTGACGAAACGCTTCGCGCGAACATGACGCTGATTTCGGGCATACCCCCGTGGGCGCAAATGTATTTCGATCGGATTGTTGCGCGCACCGGTAAGAAGGTAAAAGATGTGTTTCCCAACTTCTCGGTGTTTGTATATGGCGGTGTAAACTTTGAACCCTATCGCGCCAAGCTGTTTGATACCATAGGGAAGCAAATTGATTCGATTGAAACCTATCCGGCATCGGAAGGTTTTATCGCGTATCAGGATTCGCAACATGCAGAAGGCCTGCTCATGTTGCTCAACAATGGAATCTTTTACGAGTTTATTCCAGCTGATGAATACTTTAACGAGAATCCGCGCAGGCTTTCTATTGAAGAAGTTGAGTTGGGAAAAAACTATGCATTGATTATTAATAGCAATGCAGGCCTGTGGGGTTATTCTATTGGCGATATGGTAAAGTTTGTTTCGAAAGATCCGTATCGGTTGGTAGTGTCGGGTAGAATAAAACATTTTATTTCTGCTTTTGGCGAGCACGTAATTGGTGAAGAGGTAGAAAAAGCGATGAAGTTCACCACGAAGAAATTTCCGGAAGTAGAGTTGGTAGAGTTTACTGTTGCTCCGAATGTAACTCCTGCCGAAGGTTTGCCACACCACGAGTGGTTAATTGAGTTTGCCAATCCGCCAAGAGAGTTGGATGTATTTGCAATGGAATTAGATAACCAATTGCGCGGTTTGAATGTTTATTACGATGATTTGATTACCGGTAATATTTTGCGAACGCTTAAAATTACTTCGCTTAAGCGAAATGCATTTATTGAATACATGAAATCGCAAGGAAAGCTGGGTGGGCAAAATAAAGTGCCGCGGTTAAGTAATGATAGAAAGATTGCGGATGAGATTGGTATGTTGAAGTTTGATTTATGATTAGTGATTTTTGATCAGTGATTTTAGATTTTAAACGGAGTTACTATGACAAATAAAGAACTTGAAAGCAGATTGATTGACTTTTCAGTTATGATAATTAGACTGATAAATGAACTTCCCGAAGATCGTGTTGTAAATCATCTTACTGGACAACTTTTGCGATCTACAACTTCACCTGCCTTGAATTATGGTGAAGCTTTGGGTGCAGAATCAAAAAAAGACTTTGTTCACAAACTTGGGATAGTGTTGAAAGAACTTCGGGAGTCGTATAATTGCCTGAGAATACTTTCTGGAGCAGGTTACCTGCAGGCCGAACATTCCACATTAAAAGAATGTAATGAGTTGATTTCAATCTTTGTGAAGTCAATTGAAACAACCAAACGTAATATGGAGTAGTTCCTCAAATCAACAATCCTAAATCTAAACTCACTAATCACAAGTCAATTGCAGTCTGATAAAAAGAAAATAGCCATCCTCGGCTCTACCGGTTCCATCGGCACGCAAGCGCTCGAAGTAATTGCAGCACATCCAGATGTGTTTGAAGTGGAGGTTTTAACTGCGCAGCGTAATGCTGATTTGCTCATTGAACAATCTGTTAAATTTAAACCCAATGCCGTTGTTATTGGAGATGATGCCCATTACGAAAAAGTTAAAGCTGCGCTGATACCACTGGATATAAAAGTTTATGCTGGCGAAAATGCACTGGCTTCGGTAGTGCAGATGGAATCTATTGATCTTGTACTTACAGCCCTGGTGGGTTATTCAGGTTTAAAACCAACAATCAAAGCCATTGAAGCTGGTAAAAATATCGCATTAGCGAATAAAGAAACGTTAGTGGTTGCCGGTGAATTGATCACCCGACTTGCGGCCGAAAAAGGTGTAAACATTTATCCGGTTGATTCAGAGCACTCAGCCATTTTTCAATGTTTGGTGGGTGAGTTTCATAATCCGATTGAGAAAATTATTTTGACTGCATCGGGCGGACCATTCCGCGGAAAGAAAAAGAATGAACTGGCCCATGTTACCAAAGCGCAAGCACTAAAACACCCTAACTGGACGATGGGTGCTAAAGTAACGATCGATTCGGCTTCGCTTATGAACAAAGGCCTGGAAGTAATTGAAGCAAAGTGGCTTTTTGGGCTAAAACCAGAACAAGTGGAGGTAGTGGTGCATCCGCAATCCATTATACATTCGTTGGTGCAGTTTGAAGATGGTTCCATAAAAGCACAACTGGGCCTGCCCGATATGCGTTTACCCATTCAATTTGCAATGAGCTACCCTAATCGGATTAAAAGTAATTTCCCAAGATTCGACTTCACCCAGTATCCCGCCCTTACTTTTGAAAAGCCCGATACCGAAACTTTTCGTAATCTTGCACTCGCATTTGAAGCACTGGGACGAGGTGGTAACATGCCGTGCGTATTGAATGCAGCCAACGAGATTGCCGTACAAGAGTTCTTACAGGATCGGATTGGATTTTTACAAATGTCGGACGTAGTGGAACAATGTCTGAGCAAAATAAAGTATGTAGCCAATCCTGCCTTTGAGGATTATGTGAATACGGATAAAGAAACGAGAATTAAAGCCAAAGAACTGATTAACTGATGGAAGGAGCAATTATGACGGCCCAGCTATTGCTGAGTCTTTCAATTTTAATAGCAGTACACGAGTGGGGTCACTACATCACTGCCCGTATGTTCAATATTCGGGTAGAAAAGTTTTATCTCTTTTTCGATTTTCTTTTCCCCATGGCCAACGTGCTCAACTTCTCGTTGGTGAAGTATAAGAAAGGCGATACCGAATTTGGTATTGGTTGGTTCCCATTAGGCGGTTATGTAAAAATTGCCGGTATGGTGGATGAAAGCATGGACAAGGAACAGATGAAAGCTGAGCCTCAACCATGGGAGTTTAGAGCCAAACCAGCCTGGCAACGCCTGATTGTAATGATGGGTGGTATTATTGTTAACGTGATTGTAGGCATACTGATTTTTATCGGGCTTACCTATGCTTATGGCGATCGGTATATTTTGAATGATTATGTAAACGCGCACGGTGGTGTGCAGGCATTGGAATTAGCAGAGCAAATCGGTATTAAAACCGGAGACAAGATTATTAAGATTAATGGCAAGCCGTTCGAGTATTTTGATGATACCTCCAAGCCGAGTGTGCTGCTTTCCGAAAATTCTTCTTACACTGTGTTGAGAGGCGATCAGGAAATAGAAATTCCTATACCAGAAAATTTTATTGAGCAGTTCGATAGAAAGGAAGCATTGGCCATGTTTGTTCTTCCAAGAAGAATTCCATTGGTTGATGAAGTTTCAAAAGGTACGATGGCCGATCGTATTGGTTTAAAGCAGGGCGATTTGATTGTAGCGATGCAAGGCCAACCTATTACCTACCATGATGAACTAAAGGCAATTACTCAGGACTTTAAAGGCGATTCGCTACAATTCACTGTAAAGCGTGGAGATCAACTCTTGTCTTTTAAAGAATATTTTAAAGGTGAAACAAGCATCGGCTTTTATGTGCCCAATCAAATTGTTCCGGTTGAAGGCGAAAAGCAAGTAAACTACTCGTTTGGCGAATCAATAGCACAAGGGCCGGGTCGGGCGTTTGGAGTTATTGTAGTTCAATTAAAAGCTTTTAAGAAAATTTTTACTGGCCAGATGTCTTTGCGTAAATCCTTATCAGGTCCTGTTGGAATGGCCAAAGCTTATGGCGGCAAGTGGGATTGGTATAACTTCTGGCGGATGACGGGTTTGCTTTCGATGGTACTTGCGTTTATGAACTTCTTGCCAATACCCGCATTAGATGGCGGTTATGTCATGTTCTTATTATACGAGATGGTAAGTGGACGCGAGCCATCAGAGAAATTTTTTGAGAATGCCATTAAAGTAGGAATGGCCATTCTGCTTGTGCTAATGGTGTTTGTATTCTATAATGATATTGCGAAGTTGATTACGGGTAATTAATTCCCTATGAATACCAGAAAATTAAAGGCATCGAATGGTGCCTTTTTTTATTTTCGCTAACTTAATTTTTAAGAGCTTGTCTTAAATCTTCGCTAATTTATTACTGCTTTTGTTTATTTTTATTTGAGCGCACATCAATGTCTAAAAGTAAAACTATACACGTACAGGGGACAGTGATAACAATCCTACGGAATGAATCAAGTGATTTTGTTTCGCTTACTGATATTGCGCGTTACAAAGATGTAGAGCGCACTGATACCATTATTCAAAATTGGCTTAGGAATAGAAACACAAATAGAATTATTGGGTTTTTGGGAACAATTGTACAATCCTGATTTTAACCCCCTCGAATTCGATGGGTTTAGAAAGCAGGCTGGATTAAATAGTTTTACCTTAACACCTAAACAATGGATAGAAAAAACAAATGCGAAAGGCATTGTTTCGAAATCAGGCCGATACGGAGGAACTTTTGCCCACAAAGATATAGCCTTTGAATTTGCCTCCTGGATTTCAATCGAATTTAAGCTCTACATCATTAAAGAATTCCAAAGACTGAAAGATGTTGAGAACGATCGTCTCAAATTAGACTGGAGCCTTCAACGCACACTCGCCAAAGTAAATTACCATATACATACTGATGCCATTAAAGAGAATTTGATCCCCAAAGAATTATCCAAAAGTCAAATGGTATTTATTTATGCTAATGAAGCAGACTTATTAAATGTGGCCTTATTTGGAACTACGGCAAAACAATGGCGTGAAGCAAATCCAGAGGCAGATGGAAATATAAGGGATGTGGCAACGCTGGAGCAATTGGTAGTGCTTTCGAACCTGGAGAGTATCAATGCTGTACTCATTCATCAAGGATTGCAGCAAACAGAGCGACTTATTCAACTGAATAAGATTGCGATCACCCAAATGAAATCGCTCGTAAATCGTTCTGACAGAACCAAGAAAATTAAATAAAGGCTTACTTAAGAAACGCCTAAAGTTGTTGGGCAAACTACTCCTGCTTCGAAATCTCAAACTCAACCCTGCGGTTTAATTGTTTGTGATCATCGGTAATTTCCTGCACAATTGGTTTTGAACTACCATAGCCAATGGCTTCAATGCGAATAGTATCAATTTTAAATTGGGTTACTAAATACTGCTTAATGGCATCGGCCCGTGCCTGCGAAAGTTTCAGATTGGCTTCTTCTTTACCAGCCGAATCGGTATGACCGGAGATTTTCAAATGCAGATTGGGATGATCGATCAGAAAGTTTGCAATCTTATCCAAATCGGTATGCATTTCGGGTAAAATGTTAGCCTTACCATTTTCAAACTCCAGCGATTGAAACGCGATCTTACTTTCAATCGGTTCGGCAATTTTATTAATCTCCGTTTCTCCATCCATAAAGAAGATTTCTTCAATTCGGAAAAAATCATCGCCCTGAATAATCAACAGGTAGTTGCGTTTGTTGATCAAACTAAAATCAAACGAACCATCATCGCGAATGTATTTAGGGGCCACTTCCACGCCTTCATCTAAGTCAATTACTGAAACAATTCCTTTTACCGGTTTTCCATCGGGATCTTTCAGTGTTCCTTTCAGTTTAGTTACCGCTTCGGGTTGAGCTTCCATAGGCACTGGAAAGGAATGCAGATCCAGATTTTTTAAGTCTTCTTCAACTGATCGCGCGTAATACAGATTCTCCGATTTCGAATCCATCGTAAAATAATATTCACTGCCGCCACCGTTTACCAGTGGCCCTGTGTTTATCGGTTCGCTCCAGGCACCTTCAGTGCGAGAGGATTTATAAATGTCAAACTCGCCAAAGTTTAGTGGATGTCCGTTAGAACTAAAGTAAAGTACATTGAACTTATGATGAAAGAACGGGCTTACCTCACTTTGAATGGTGTTAATGATAGGGCCGGCATTCAGGGCTTTACTCCAGGCACCTTTTTTATCTTTCACTGCAAAGTAGATATCGGATAGGCCAAAGCTACCGGCCCTGTTGGATGCAAAATACAACGTATCGCCTCCGTGTGTTAGCGATGGGTGCGAATCCCAACCGGCACTGTTAATGTTTGGACCCAGGTTTTTAACATCGCCCCAGGTACTATCTGCCTTGAGAATGGCAACATACAAATCGCAATTGCCCAGCCCATCGGGCGCTTCGCACCTTGAAAAGAAAAGTGATTTGCCATCGCGACTCAAGCAAGCCGAACCTTCGTTGTATTTGGAGTTAATGCTTTTAAAAGGTTGCGCATCATCCCAATAATCTTCCACTTTACGGCTGAAGAATAAATCTTCATTGTAACTGCGATCCATGTTTTCATTTCGTTTCGAGGTAAACAGAATTAAATCATCGGTGTTGCCCGCAGTAGGGCCATAGTCTTCCTTATCAGAATTAATGTAGCCACCCATATTTACCAAAACCGATTGTGGAGGACGCAGTGTATCAATGTCTTTGCGATACTCAACTAACTTATAATAGAAGTCAAGCGGCACATAATTTTCTTTCTTGTCAGGATCAATCATCTGGTGGCGCTTATAAATCTCGTTAATGTCCAACCCTTGTTGATGGTGCTTCAATACAAGTTTATACAACAACAATGCTTCACCGGCAGGTCCTTGTGTTTCGCTCAACTTTGCCAATCGCCACAGCATAGCTACATTCTTGCTAAAGTTTTCAATTCCAAAATTTTTGATGTAGGCTTTCAGCTCGGCATACATTTGTGCTTCCTGGCCGGGCTTATCCAATGCTCTTATTTTCTGAAGTTTTGCATTGTCGTAATAGAAGGCAAGTTTGTTTACGTTGGGAAACAGAAATATGTCAGACTGGCTGTAAGTGGCAACGGTATCGTCCAGTTTCACCACCCCACCTTTTTTAAAACCTTTTTTCTCCTTTTGAGCGTAAACAGGAGTTGCCAACGCAATTAATATCCATAAAAGCGCTAATAAACAGTAGGTTGAATGGGCTCTTCTTGGTTTTAACATGGCTAATCTGTTTAAAAATCGAATAATTTTAACTCATAACCAAAAACGCTGG
>DPSB01000200.1 GCA_003537495.1 Cytophagales bacterium
GCGATGGAAATGGTTCTTTTCTTGGTAAAAAGCACCTCGTTGAGATTGGCTACTTTACGCAAAATGTCAGTTCTGGGGCTCTCCATTTGCTCCAGCAGATGCTCTTCAATTTTTTGGTTTAAGCGCGACCGCAGCGTATAATACGCATTGGCATTTACCTCCAGCTCAACCATAATTTTACTATCCGATAACTGACGCTCGCGTAAAGCTTTTAACAGATGAGCCGACTTTTCGGCATTGCTTTCACTCAGCGAATCGTAGATGGATTTATAGTCGGTGTCGGAAAGTTGTTTGACAATGTTCTTTAGCTTGGCCATTACGGGAGTCTATTAGACCTGAAAAGATACAAATTTAACAGGTCTTCACAATCAAAGAACTTCTATTGCAATTTTATACTGGCGGCAATTTTAGCTTGAAGTGTTGTTTTTTGCCCATTGGGTTAGATAACTTGCCCTACCAAAGTCCCTTATAAACTTAGCATCTATGAAGAGAATTCTGATTGTACTATTGCTGATTACACCGTGGTTTATACAGGCACAAGGCCTGCGGTGGGCACCTGAAGGAAACGCCTACTACCGTGTAGAAGGCGGAGAGATCAATCGGTATAGCTTACCAGCCAATACCAAAACTACATTTGTATCGAGAGCCGAACTTACCCCGGCCGGGGCCCAGACCTTACGGGTACGTAACTATGCCTTCTCAAAAGATCAATCCAAACTGTTGATTTTTACCAATACCCAACGCGTATGGCGCTTAGATACGCGAGGCGATTACTGGGTGCTTGATCTGAAAACAAAAGCCTTAACACAAATCGGAAAATCAAGACCTGCCTCCTCTCTTATGTTCGCCAAGCTATCGCCCGATGGTACCAAGGCCGCTTATGTAAGCGAGCAAAATGTATATGTGGAAGAGCTGAGCAACGGGCAGGTAAAAGCCATTACAACCGATGGCAACCGGAAATTAATAAATGGCACATTCGATTGGGCCTACGAAGAAGAATTTGCCTGTCGCGATGGCTTTCAATGGAGCCCGGACAGCAAACAACTTTCATTCTGGCAATTGGATGCACGCCAGATCCGCGATTTCTATATGATCAACAATACCGATTCGGTTTATTCTAAAATCATTCCGGTGGAGTACCCCACCGCGGGTCAAACACCTTCGCCTGCCCGTATTGGCGTGGCCGATGTAACATCTGGTAAAATAACCTGGCTTGCCCTTCCGGGCGATGCGAAACAACATTACCTGCCGCGCATGGAATGGAACAGTGCTACCGAAATTCTGGTACAGCAATTAAATCGCAAACAAAACGAAAGCAAAATCTTTTCGTGCCATCCTCAAACCGGTGTAGCCACTCAGGTTTATGTTGAAACCGATGCTGCGTGGATTGATCTCTACACGCCATGGGAAAATGTATATGCGTTAGACTTCCGGCATTATTTCCGGTGGCTGAATGGTGGAAAAGAATTTTTGTGGATGAGTGAAAAAGATGGTTGGCGGCACGCATACCGTATTTCTAAAGACGGAACAAAACAAACTTTAATTACCGTGGGCGATTATGATGTGATGGATATCCGGTTGGTAGATGAAAAGAATAACCTGTTGTATTTTCTGGCATCGCCACAAAATGCCACGCAGAAATATCTGTATAAAATTAAGTTAGACGGAAAGGGAAAAGCTGAATTGGTAACACCATCGGCTTTAGCCGGAACGCACGACTATTCTATATCACCTACCGGAACATTTGCCACGCATAGCTTCAATAACAGTTTTACAAAACCAGTGAACGAACTTATAGCGTTACCCAAACACATGGCTCTAAATGAAAAAGAAAGTATACAAGCTAAACTGAAAGATGCCACCCAACCTAAAACCGTTGAGTTCTTCAAAGTTAAAACAGAAGAAGGTGTAGAAATGGACGGCTGGATGGTGAAGCCTACCAACTTTGATGCGACCAAAAAATATCCGGTGGTGTTTTATGTTTATACGGAACCGTGGGGTGCTAATGTTCACGATACGTATGGCGCAGCAGACAATCATTTGTTTACTGGCGACATGGCTGAAGAAGGTTATATCTATATGTCGATTGATAACCGCGGAACACCCGCGCCAAAGGGCAGAGCCTGGCGCAAGAGTGTATATCGTAAAATCGGTTTAGTCAATATTAAAGATCAGGCGCTGGCAGCAAAAGAGATTTTGAAATGGCCTTTTGTAGATGCCGATAGAATTGCAGTATGGGGTTGGAGCGGTGGTGGTTCAGCAACACTTAACCTGATGTTTCAATATCCGGAAATTTATAAAACCGGTATTGCTGTTGCCGCAGTAGCGAATCAACTTACCTACGATAACATGTATCAGGAGCGCTACATGGGTTTGCCACAAGAAAATCTGCAAGACTTTATTGCTGGTTCGCCTATTACTTATGCGAAGAATTTACAAGGAAATTTACTTTACATACATGGCACCGGAGATGATAATGTGCATTATGCCAATGCTGAAATGTTAGTGAACGAATTGGTTAAGCACGGCAAGCAATTTCAGTTTATGGCTTACCCCAACCGTACACATGGCATTAGCGAAGGCGAAGGCACTTCTGAACATTTAGCCACTTTGTATTCCGATTACTTACGCAAACATTGTCCACCCGGCCCACGGTAATGAAAAAGATTAACACGTTGCATTTATTCAATCCACTGGAACAAAAACTGATTGAACTACTGAAAAGTTTATCGCCAACAGACTGGAATAAACCAACGGTTGCCAAACTGTGGACTGTAAAAGATGTTGCAGCACATTTGTTGGACACAAGTGTGCGCACTATTGCTATGGCACAACAACATGCGGGCGATCCGCCCGATGCAATTAACTCCTATCAGGATTTGGTTAATTATCTTAATCGGCATAATGCCGATTGGGTAAAGGCCATGAGGCGCGTTAGTCCGCAAACGTTGATAGACTTTCTGCAACTCACACAACAGCCCATGATTGACTATTACCATTCGCTGGATTTAGAAGCACCAGCCATGTTTTCGGTTGCGTGGGCTGGCGAAAATGAATCCAAGAACTGGTTTCACATTGCACGCGAATACACCGAGCGCTGGCACCATCAGCAACAAATACGCGATGCCGTACAACAAGAGGGCATTATGACGCGTGAATACTTCTACCCCATGATTGACACGTTACTGCGTGCATTGCCGCACAATTTTAGAAATACTACAGCACCGGACGGAACCTGTGTTGAGGTAACTATAACTGGCGATGCGGGAGGCAATTGGATCATTCAATCTCAAGCCGGCAAGTGGAACTTGGTGGAATCGGGGCAACCTATTGCAACCACGCTAACACTTACTCCTGACACTGCGTGGAAATTATTTACCAAAGCTTTAACTCCTGCACAAGCTGACGCATACGTAAAAGTTGTTGGTGATAAAAGCTTGAGCGCACCTGTATTGAAAATGGTGGCGGTGATGGGATAGGTAATTTTGGTGAGGAAGAATTCACCTAGCCTAGGTTAAAATAAAGTAAAAACCGGGTGCCCTTATTTACTTCGCTTTCAACTTCAATTCGTCCACCTAAAGCTTCCATCTGTGTTTTTACAAGATATAATCCCAACCCTTTGCCTTCTACATGCTGATGAAAACGTTTGTACAGATTGAAAAGATTATCGCGATGCATTGTCATATCAATACCCAACCCATTGTCAGTAATCTCTACACAAACAAATGAGTTTGTAATAAAGCTTACAATTTCAAGTTTTAAAAGCCGATCCGGATCACGGTACTTAATGGCATTACTAATCAGGTTATAGAAAACACTTTCTACATAGGGAGCCACCGAAAGAATTTTTTCATTTCCCATTCGTAGATCAACAGTGGCCTTCACTATGCTGACTTCATCTTGTAATGTTACCAGCACCTTGCGAACCATTTGGTTCAAGTCAACTTCCGATCGGGTGAGCGTATTTTGTCTTTGAACATAGAGTATATCACTCAAATCACGAATAACTTCATCAATATCTCTACAGGATTTAACCACCATTTTATAAATATCATCCTTATCGGCAGCGGCCTCGCTATATTCCAGCAGGTTTGCTAACCCGATCAGGCGCACCATCGGGGCACGGAGGTTATGCGAAATAATATAGGTAAACTGCTGCAGGCGGGTATTCTGTTCTCCTAACTCGCGGTTGGCAATCAACAGGTCGTTTGTTTGTCGCTCTACTTCCTGCGCAAGTTCTTTATTCTTTTGTTCAATCTGGAATGCCTGCGCTTCAATGGTTTCATTAGCAAGTTTAATCTGCTGTTGCTGAATAATTAATTGTTCGTTGTGTGCTTTAATGGATTCATTCTGTTCAAACAAGTCTTTTGTTTTTTCTTTTACTTGCCTGTCAAGCTCCTCATTATTCTGCTGAAGAATATTGTTCTTTTCTTGTTGCGCTTTCCTTAGCTCATCTGATAATAGAAATGTTTTAGCTGTTGAGAATGCCATATAACCCAATGCGGGTACAGCTAACAGAAAAATCAAAAATTGCAGCAGGTAACTACTGCGTAGAGCCCTCTGAATATTAGCATTTGCATCGGCAACTACTTTCGTTTCAAAAATTGTTACCCGATCAGAGAATGCTTTATAGGCACGCCAAACTTCGTAACCTTCGATGGCTCGCAAGAGCGTTGGAAATTCATCCATTTTTTTATCCTTTACTAACAACAACATCTTGTCGCAGAGATTGAAATATGCTGTAACTGTTAGTTCCAGAGAATCAAGCTCAGTCAGTCTGTCAAAATGCTGGGCTTGCAGGGCTTGCCGCAGTCGCTTTATAATTTTAGGGTGACTAATTTTTGCAGAATCGGTAGCGGCTAACTGCGGTTCTTGCCCTGTTAAAGCATAACCCCGCAATGCCAAATCCATTAAATGAATATTTCTGATTACATCTAATGAATTGAGTTTAGCCTGCTCTGCATTTTTTAGCAAAAGTTTCTTGCGTTCAATCGAAAGACTATTTTGATAAATAAGTGTGGCATTAACAGCCAACAGAATGCCAATAACCGAAACTACTGCGAACAGAAGTCGGGATCGGGTTTTAAGGGTGCTGGCCATGACATACAACTAAAGTACCTTTAAATAACAAAACTCTTACGGAAGTAGCTAAAAAGGTTTAAAGTAAAGAAAGGCTACCATAGACGGCAACCTTTCTTTATTTATTAAAAAACACTCTTTTA
>DPSB01000483.1 GCA_003537495.1 Cytophagales bacterium
AAATCCTTATACTTATACAAGGTGACCCTTCCAGAAGTTATTCTCTCTAAAAAAACAGTTTTGGTTTCGTTGTTTAAATTAATCCGGTTAGATTCATAAACTGTTCCATCACTAAATCCATATTCTTTAATTTGATCAGGGGTATAAACTACAATTGAATTTTTATCCTTCACCTTAATAAAGTGAGTATTCTCTTTTGTGAGGCCGGGTAAAATTTTAACTCCAATACTTATTGAACTATCTGTCATGACATAGTTCGACCTCTGTGCGTTTAAGTTAACTACTTGAAGGTAAATCAATCCCGCTAGTAAAAGTTTAACCTTACTCATACCAAAAATCTAATTTCATAATTATTTAAGAATACATTTTTTTCATTAATTAACTGTACACTTATCTGTTTAAAGATATTTGTATAGTTAACAATTTTGAGTCAGAAGTAATGTATTATTTTCGAATTTTTTATTGCTCCACTAAAGTGTTGCTGGAGTACTTTTATATTTTGTCAGGCTTTCACCAACACAAGATAGTCTTTTCTCAATAAGGATTCTAAACTAATATCAACCCTTGTAAACATTTCTTATAGTGTTGCATCAAAGAGTTTTTCGCTTACGTTATCCAGAAATCTGTCACGAGCTTTGTGGGCTAACAACAAACCCTTCACCTGCTTTTCATTTCCACTTTCAAAGTAAACCCACCGCTTGCCAATCCATCGGCACCGGTAACACCAATTATAACTTTATAAGGTGTGTTGATTGCCACCAGATCGGTAACCGTACGCGTATGGTCCTGCGTTTTACCGGCAAAAGGCCTATCCCACTTATGATCTGCTTCGCAGCGAATACAAGAACTTAAGTTTGGCACGAGATCGTTTCTGGTAACACCCATCTCATATGCATAAACAACTAAAGTTTGCAGTTGCATCATCTGGAATAACGGTTACAGTCATTTCAGAATATTTAGGGATAATACCCGAAAAGAAAACATGGTTACCGGTAAATTTTTGTTTTTGTGTTTCCGGAAAGCAAGCATTGGCACTGCTCCACGCCCATGATAAATCATCAAGCGGTTGGCCTTGAGATAGATTTCCCTTATATAAAACTTCTCCGTTTGCTACGGGCTCTATGGTAGTTATTGCAGGTTGTGGGCTCATAATAGATAGGATTAAACTGATGACTATTAAACTTGCTTTCATTGTTGTTAAAGCTAAGAATTTAATCCGAGCCTATCCACATTTTAAATCTTCCATTCTTTTCACTCTGAGTATTTACTGACCTATTTATCAATTTATTGAATAATTAATCGCGGAGTTCGAAGCGGGACTACGCTTGTAAAGGAGTATGACTTCGCTATATCTGTAGCGACTGACGGAAAGTTAAGATTTAAGATTGGCGAGGTGATAAGTAATTTTACTTAGCTATTTTATAACCAATACTCAATAGTTGTAGCAGCAAATTTTCAGTAAGGTTTTTCTCCGATCTGACCAAGCCCATATTGCCGTTAATCTCGATTATCATTCCGTCTATTTTTTCTAACGACTCTAACAGGCCTTTAGGTAAACACTTTTGAATTTCTGCCGGCTTTTCACCAACAACAAGATAGTTCTTACTAAAATTAGGGTACTCCTTAAAATCAATATCAACCCGAATAAACAAGTCAACTAGTTTATCGGTAACGGTTTCTCTTCGGATAAAAGTCTTACCCACGTCTTGTTGTAGGTTAAAGACTAAAATCGGTTCAATTTCTTGAATCTCTTCTATATACGATCCGTTTTTCTTTCTACGCACAATCCTTGAATGTTTATCTATCAAAAGCAATGTGAAAGAATCGGAGCGGCCTTTCAATTCAGTAACTTTATGAACGAATACACTTTCATATCTTTTCAATTCATCAAATTTCCCTAATAGCTTAATCCCGAATTGCAATTCTTTTCTCCGAATCTCAAATCTATCCTGAACCTTTTGAATTGTTAAATCAAAGAGTTTTTCGCTTGCGGTATCCAAGCGTCTGAAATTTGTCCTCCGCTATTTATTCAGGCCACTTTTGCGATTGTTTCTTTCAGTTAATTTATCTCCTTGTATCATAAAGGTATCTTTGGGAGTGAGAGTCCAAATATTAACACCCTCACCATAAGTTGTAGTCTCAATTATTTCATTCTTCTCATCTATATATCTCCATGTTCCGTAATATTTCAAATTATCGTTCTCATTCCACAGGGATTCAATTTGAGTAAAACTATAGTCAGACTTCAACTTTAAAGTAATTCTGCCTCTAACATTTTGAAGCGTATATTCTCTGTTTTCAGTAAAGCAACCCAAACTGATGATTAAAACAACAAATATGATGGAGTTTCTCATCAAAAAAATTATACAAGGTTTCGTTTTTTATGAAAGTCATTTGAAAAATCCGGCTATAATATGATCTGTTCTTTAACTTTTGAAATAATAGTTTGCAAATCGTTTTTATAAATAGCAAAATCTAAACTTCTATAAGAGTCATCCCTAAGTGTAATCTCAATTGTATTTCTT
>DPSB01000421.1 GCA_003537495.1 Cytophagales bacterium
GAGCACAAAGGGCCCAAGAAAGGAAGTGAGGATTAGCTTATCTATTTTTTTCATTCTAGGCAAAGATAGCTACAAAAATGAAGCCATAACTTCGAGATAGATCGAGCACGAAAAGATTTTGATGATTTAGTATAAAAGTTTGTATGTTTGCGCTCCCAAAATCAATTTGGCGCGGTAGCTCAGGTGGTTAGAGCGTTGGATTCATAACCCAAAGGTCGGGGGTTCAACTCCCCCCCGCGCTACATTTCTTCTCCCATCACGCTGTTTTAAAATCCTCAAAGCATAACACATTTTGTTAGGCTGCAAATCCACTTTGTTCTTTTGATCTGGCTTCATTTTTGAAGCTATCTTTGCCCGGCATGAAAAAAATTGACAAGCTGATTCTCACTTCCTTTCTGGGCCCGTTTGTGCTCACCTTTCTGGTGGTGGTCTTCATCTTACTCAATATTCACATGCTGAAATATTTCGATGACATCATCGGTAAAGATTTAGGGTGGGATGTAATCGGACAATTACTTTTCTATTTCGCCATTTTCAATACTCCGGTAGCGTTACCATTAGCTGTTTTATTATCGTCATTAATTACGTTTGGAAATCTTGGCGAACACTTTGAATTAACGGCCATCAAGAGTTTAGGTATTTCGCTACTGCGGAGTTTGGTACCCATCTTCGGATTTGTGGTTTTAATAACTATTGGTGCATTTATGGTAGGCAATTACCTTGTACCCAAAGCAGCTCTGGAGGCTTATAGTTTATTGTGGGATATCAAACAAAAAAAACCTGCACTTGACCTGCGGCAAGGTGTGTTCTATAATTCCATTCCAGGTATCAGTATTAAGGTAAATTATAAGATTCCGGAAACGGGATTATTAAAGGGTATCATCATTTATGATCATAGAGGTCGATCGGGTAACAAAGAGGTTATTGTTGCCGATTCTGGCCGCATGTTCACAATACTGAATGATACCTACCTGACACTCGAACTTTTTCAAGGTTACAAATACACAGAAGGCACTGCTGGATCACAAAATTATTCCAGTGGTAGTCGAAAAGGCGAAGAAAGTTATCAGAAGCTTCAATTTGGTAAATCACAAATCGTTTTCGACTTATCATCCTTCGGATTAAATCGCACCGATAAAAAGTGGTTTCAAAGTAATCGCCTTATGCGCAACATGGATCAGTTGGAAGCCGACATGGATTCTGTTGACTACACCATCCGCACCGAATTGATTTCGGTGTACTCGGCTCCTAAAAACATGTTTACATATTACTCTAATAAAGATCGGGTAGCATGGCCCGAAGAAATTAAAATACACAAGTTCAAGCGCGACTCTACCGCATTTGCTAAAAACGATGTGGACCCGGCAGTGATTACTACCAGACCCTTACTTGCCGAGCCGGAAAAGCCAGCCATTGTTATTAACTATACAGAGCGTCATCAGCATCAGTCAGACAGCGTTTTCCAAAACCCATACTCTGAAAGCGAAACGGCCAGCGCACTTGCCCAGGCCCGAACCGTTAAAGCGCAGCTGCTTACCAACAACGCTAACATTCGGTCTTACGAAAACGAAAAGCGCATCTTCTATATTCAATGGCACAAGATTATGGCTCAGGCCATAGCCTGTATTGCCATGTTTTTGATTGGGGCACCTTTGGGCGCAATCATAAAAAAGGGCGGGCTGGGGGTACCTGTATTAATGTCTATCCTGTTCTTCATTTTATTCTATGTGCTTTCGCTGATGGGTGAGAAGTGGGCCAAACAATCGGTTTTATCTGTAGAAATTGGGATGTGGCTGGCCAATGCAACATTATTCACCATCGGATTTATTTTTTTAAGACAGGCGCGGGCCGATGCCCGCCTGTTCGATTCAGACTTCTATAGCGTAATCTGGGATCGGCTCGCCCGTAGATTTTCCAAAAAGTCGTAATGGTCTGGTTTTGGTAATTTCAAGGCATTCATATACTTTTGCGCGTTGAAAAAAGTAGCTAAATAAAGATTAATCAAGATGTACCTCAATTCAGAAAAGAAGCAGGAATTGTTCAGCAAACACGGATTTGGAAAGAAAAAAGCCGACACTGGCTCTCCGGAATCACAAATTGCCCTTTTTACGTATCGCATCAGCCATTTAACTGAGCATTTAAAAGGTCAACGCAAAGATCACTCAACCCAGCAGGGTTTGTTAAAGTTAGTAGGAAAGCGCAAGAAGTTGCTGAATTACCTTCAGCGTACCAACATCGAGCGTTACCGTGCCGTATTAGCCGACCTCGACTTAAGAAAATAATAACATTGAACCAATCGAACAGGGAACCGCAGGGTTCCCTTTCGCTTTTTTTATTAATGCCGGGTATGCTGTGAATTGTAGGCTGCCCGATAAATTCCTACCTATGAAACCAACAGTAATTACAAAATCGTGCTCGTTACCAGATGGGCGCCAGATCACAATCGAAACTGGTAAACTTGCCCGCCAGGCCGATGGCTCTGTCGTGTTAAGAATGGGCAACACCATGTTGCTGGCAACAGCAGTTGCTTCGCCAACTGCAAAAGAAGGAACCGACTTCTTACCCTTATCAGTTGATTATCAGGAAAAATTTGCCGCAACCGGTAAAATTCCTGGCGGATTCTTGAAACGCGAAGGCAAACTATCGGATTATGAAGTGTTAATCAGTCGCTTAGTTGATAGAGCCATACGTCCTTTATTTCCAGATGATTATCATGCGGATACTCAAGTAAATATTCAGTTAATTTCTGGCGATCTTAATGCATTGCCCGATTCACTCGCTGCATTTGCGGCTTCAGCTGCATTGTCTGTTTCTGATATACCTTTTCAAGGCCCTATCTCAGAAGTACGGGTAGTACGTGTAGATGGTAAGTTCATTATCAACCAAACGTTCGAACAAAAAGAAAAATCGGATCTGGACTTTATTGTTGCCGCATCTATCGAAAACATTCTGATGGTGGAAGGCGAATGCAAAGAGATTTCTGAAACCGATATGCTTGAAGCGTTGAAACTTGCGCATGAAGTTATAAAAACACAGTGCCAGTTACAGATTGAGTTAACCCAGGCAACTGGTAAAACAGAAAAGCGTACTTATTCGCACGAAGTGAAGGATGAGAACTTTAAAGAAGAGCTCTTCAAACTTTTGTACGATAAAGTTTACGCAGTAGCGCTTCAGCAACTTACCAGCAAACACAAACGTTCAGAGTTGTTTGGTGCAATTGTAGATGAGTATTTGGCTTCCTTACCAGAAGACACAACCGTAAACAAAGATCTGGTTAAGAAGTACTATAAGGACATCCAGAAAAGCGCTTGCCGCAACCTGGTGTTGAATGAAAAGGTTCGTTTAGATGGTCGTAAAACAAATGAGATTCGTCCTATCTGGAGCGAAGTAGATTATTTACCATCCGCGCATGGTTCTTCCATCTTTACCCGTGGTGAAACACAATCATTAAGTACCGTAACCCTCGGAACCAAGTTAGATGAACAAATGATTGATGGCGCCATGTTCGATGGTACCAACAAGTTTATTCTGCATTATAACTTCCCTGGCTTCTCTACAGGCGAAGTAAAACCCAACCGTGGTCCGGGAAGACGCGAAGTAGGCCATGGTAACTTAGCCATGCGCGCACTTAAGCAAGTATTGCCCGACATGACAACAAGTCCTTATACCATTCGTTTGGTTTCTGATATTCTCGAATCAAATGGTTCGTCATCAATGGCAACTGTTTGCGCAGGTTCGCTTGCGCTGATGGATGCCGGAATCAAAATCTCTGCTCCGGTATCGGGTATTGCAATGGGCATGATTTCGGATAGTGCAACCAAACGCTATGCAATCTTGTCTGATATTCTGGGTGATGAAGATCATTTGGGTGATATGGATTTTAAAGTAACCGGCACCGAAAAAGGTATCACCGCTTGCCAGATGGACTTGAAGGTTGATGGGTTGACTTACGAAGTGTTAAGTGAAGCTTTGAATCAAGCCAAAGAAGGTCGTCTTCATATTTTGAATGAGATGAAGAAGACCATTACACAGTCTAATGCCGATCTTAAACCACATGCACCACGTGCCGTTACCATCACTATCGATAAAGAAATGATTGGTGCCGTAATCGGGCCAGGCGGAAAAGTGGTTCAGGAAATTCAGAAGACTACTGGCGCAACTATTGTTATTGAAGAAGTTGGGAACAAAGGTGTGGTAAACATTTTTGCCAATAACCAGGAAGTAATGGATGCTGCAGTTAAGCGCGTTAAAGCGATAGTAGCTATACCAGAAGTTGATCAGGTGTATGATGGCGTAGTGAAATCAATTATGCCATTCGGAGCCTTTGTAGAGTTTATGCCAGGCAAAGATGGTCTGTTGCATATCTCTGAAATCAAATGGGAACGTCTTGAAACAATGGATGGGGTACTTGAAGTAGGTGAGCAACTAAAAGTGAAACTGGTGGAAGTAGACAAGAAAACCGGAAAATTCCGTCTATCCCGTAAAGTGTTGATTCCCAGACCTCCCCGTAAGGAAGAAGCACCCAGTACCTAACCTCTTTGCGAATAAGGGTTTTTGGAACTAAATTTTCGTTTTTACGTGTTTGACATATAACGACCACTAAAGTTAGATGAGACAATTAAAGATTAGTAAACAGATTACCAACCGCGAGAGTCAGTCGCTGGATAAGTACTTGCAGGAAATTGGTAAGGTGGATTTGCTTACTCCCGATGAGGAGGTAGAGTTAGCTAAGCGTATTAAAGAGGGCGATCAGATTGCGTTGGAAAAACTTACCAAAGCAAACTTGCGCTTTGTGGTATCGGTGGCTAAGCAATATCAAAACCAAGGCCTTTCGTTGGGCGATTTGATTAACGAAGGTAACTTAGGTTTGATTAAAGCGGCACAGCGTTTTGATGAAACCCGCGGTTTCAAATTCATTTCTTATGCGGTGTGGTGGATCCGTCAATCCATTCTTCAAGCATTGGCAGAACAATCACGCATTGTTCGCTTGCCTTTGAACCGGGTAGGATCGCTGAATAAGATTTCCAAAACATTCTCTGAACTGGAGCAGAAGTTCGAACGCGAACCATCACCAGAAGAACTAGCAGAAGTATTGGAAGTAACTACTGCCGAAGTAGTGGATACTATGAAGATTTCGGGCCGCCATGTTTCCATGGATGCGCCCTTTGTTCAAGGTGAAGAAAACAGTTTGTTGGATGTACTGGAAAACGATAGTGAAGAGACCCCGGATTCCGGATTGATGACAGACTCACTTCGCAGGGAAGTACAACGTGCGCTCTCAACACTTACACAGCGCGAATCGGATGTAATCACACTCTACTTCGGATTGAATGGCGAGCACGCCATGACGCTGGAAGAGATTGGCGAGAAGTTTAACCTGACCCGCGAACGCGTTCGCCAGATCAAGGAGAAAGCTATTCGCAGATTGCGCCACACCTCGCGAAGCAAGGCTTTGAAGCCTTACCTCGGTTAATAATGTTACAATTTGATTTAATCATAGGGTCTCAAGTTGTTGAGACCCTTTTTATTACGTTTTTAAGATTTGAGTTATGGAAAGAGAGAAAGTGTTGATTATCGGGTCTGGACCAGCAGGTTATACCGCAGCCATCTATGCAGCCCGTGCGGGTCTTACTCCTGTGCTTTATACCGGTGGCCAGCCCGGTGGCCAGCTAACAACCACTAACGATGTAGAAAATTTTCCGGGTTACCCCGAAGGAATAAACGGCCCGCAAATGATGATTGATTTGCAGAAGCAGGCGGAGCGTTTCGGCACGCGGGTACACTTTGCTTTGGCTACTGCTGTTGACTTTTCTGGTTGGCCACTTAAGGTCACCATTGATGAATCGAAAGTAGTAGAGGCAGAAAGCGTAATCGTAGCCACGGGTGCATCCGCTAAGTATTTAGGTCTTCCATCCGAAGAAACATTTGCCAACAAAGGCGTATCGGCTTGTGCCGTGTGCGATGGATTTTTCTACCGCGGTAAAGAGGTTGCAGTAGTTGGCGCGGGCGATTCGGCTGCTGAAGAATCAACTTACTTATCGAAGCTTTGTACCAAAGTGCATCTGATTGTGCGCAGAGATGAAATGCGCGCTTCTAAAATTATGCAACAACGGGTATTGAATACACCTAACATAGAAGTGCACTGGAATTCAGAAACCGAAGAAGTATTGGGCGATGATAGCTGTGTTACTGGCGTGCGGTTGTTGAACAACAAAACGGGAGAGAAGAAAGACATTTCAGTGCAAGGCTTCTTTCTGGCCATTGGTCATAAACCGAACACCGATATTTTTAAGGGACAATTAGATATGGATGAATCGGGCTATGTAAAAGTTATTCCGGGCTCAACCAGAACAAATGTAGAAGGTGTGTTTGCTGTGGGCGATGTGGCCGATAGAGTGTATCGTCAAGCGATTACAGCCGCAGGAAGTGGTTGTATGGGCGCGTTAGATGCCGAAAAGTTTTTGGCTGCGAAGGAAGCGATGCTTGTACACTAAGATTATGTTACCGGTTTCCAGTTGTCAGTTTTTAGCTGACAGGAAATCGTAAATTTAAAACCAGTTTATCAGTTACCGTTTTCCAGCAAACCGGCAACTGGCAACTGGTAACTAATAGACTCGAAATGAAATTAGATATACTCGTACTTGCTGCACACCCCGATGATGCCGAATTAGGTTGTGGCGGTACTATTGCTAAACACGTAGCGATGGGGCACAAAGTAGGGATAATTGATTTTACCCGTGGTGAGTTAGGTACCCGTGGTTCTGTGCCGGAGCGCGATCAGGAAGCTAAAGATGCGTCTAAGATTCTGGGTATTTCGCTAAGGGAGAATCTGAATTTCAGAGATGGCTTTTTTCAAAATGATGAAGCCCATCAACGCGAAGTAATTCGGGTAATCAGAAAGTATAAACCGGAGATTGTGATTGCCAATGCGGTTTATGATCGCCATCCCGATCACGGTAAAGGTTCGGGGTTAAGTTTTGATTCCTGTTTTTACGCTGGGCTAACCAAAATTGAAACAACTGATGGTGGTGTTAAGCAAGAAGCCTGGCGACCTAAACACTTATACCACTTTATACAAAGTCAGTTTATTGTACCCGATTTTGTTGTAGATGTTTCTGAATATTGGAATGTGAAGATGAATGCGGTGCGTGCATTCAAATCGCAATTCTATAGTACCGATAGTAACGAACCCGAAACCTTTATCTCAAGTCCGGGCTTTATGAAACTGTTGGAAGCGCGAGGGCAGGAGTTAGGTTTTTCAATTGGAGGAACTTACGGAGAAGGATTTACCGTAAGAAGAACAATTGGGATTAATTCGTTGAATGATTTACGATAGCTACGGAGCCAGTCGGTGAATTAGCCATTTCCCTTCTTTCAGATAATAGACAATCCTATCGTGTAAACGACTGGCACGGCCTTGCCAGAATTCAATTTCAAAAGGTACAATTTCATAGCCACCCCATTGATGAGGCTTGGGTAACACCTCCTTGCCTTCAAACCGTTTTTCAATTTCCGTAACCCTGTCCTCTAACAACTCCCGGTTTTTAATAACCGAACTTTGGGGCGAGGCCCACGCACCTATCTGACTTCCGCGTGGCCGACTTTGAAAATATGCCTCTGAAATTTTAGCATCAACGCGACCTGCAATACCACTCACCCGTACTTGTCTTTCTAATTCAGGCCAGAAAAATGTAAGGGCACATGCAGGGTTTGCATCCAGTTCTTTTCCTTTCTGACTTTGATGATTTGTATAAAATAAAAACCGGTCGCGCTCAACGCCCTTCAACAAAACAATACGGGCCGAAGGTTTTCCATGGCCATCCACAGTAGATAATGTCATGGCGTTGGGTTCAGGTACTTTTGCTTTAAGTGCTTCATTAAACCACGCATTAAATTGTTCAACAGGGTTTTGCGCAACGCCCTTCACATCTAACGAAGCTTTTGAATACTCTTTGCGGATTTCTGAAATCGAGGTCATATAATTTTTTCAAAAATTAACAATTCGTGTGGTTGCGTAGTATTATTTCCTTTCTTTTATTCAGATTTATTTTCGATCCTAAACAGAAGCGCTTTGGTCTTCGTTATTTAGTTATAGTATGGACTTTTTTAAATACGCCAATAAGATTTTACCACAACGGGGCAGATTGTTACTATCAGAGCCTTATCTGGCCGATCCTAATTTTGAACGCACTACCGTTCTGTTAACCGAACACAATGATGCTGGTACAGTAGGCTTTATACTCAATAAACCTTCAGATAGCCGGGTAGGAGAAATTATGGAAGACCTCAAAGGATTGGATTCACGCATCTTTATTGGTGGACCGGTGGAACAAGATACCTTGCATTATATTCATAGGATAGCTACACTTGACGATGCGATTGAGATACAGCCGGGCTTGTTTTGGGGCGGCAATTTCGATCAACTCATTTCAATGGTGGATACAAATCAGGTCTTAATTACTGATATAAAATTCTTTTTGGGCTACAGTGGCTGGAGCCCTGGCCAATTGAATGAGGAATTAAAAATTGAGTCGTGGATAGTGAGCGATCTTACCACAGAGCAATTGGTATTTGAAACTGATCCGGAACAGATGTGGAAACAGGCTATGCGCGATTTGGGTGGGCGTTTTACCGTTTATTCCAATTACCCGGCCGATCCCCGTCTGAAT
>DPSB01000269.1:0-2287 GCA_003537495.1 Cytophagales bacterium
TCTCGGATGGAAAATTATGCTGCCGCGGGCATTGCCATTTTTTCTGGAGTAATTTATTTTCTTAATAATCCTATTGGGCAAACCACGCAGCAAATGGCGGTGGTGAGTGCCGATTCCACAAGACAAGACACACTACCTGATGGCAGCACGGCTTTTCTCAATAAAAAAAGTGAGTTGGCTTACACTTACGATGCCAAAGCAAAATCACGAAAAGTGAAACTAAAAGGGGAGGCATACTTCAGCGTAAAACACGATGAAAAAAATCCGTTTGTAATTGAAGCCGAAGACATACTGGTGCGCGATATTGGTACAGAGTTTAATTTAAAAGCTTATCCTGAAAAAGATACCATCGAAATATTAGTAACGGAAGGTGAAGTTCAGTTTTATACCTTGTACGATAGCGGCCTTAACCTGAAGGCAGGCCAACGCGCTATTTACAGTAAGCGCAATAAAATGTTTTACCGCATTGAAAAACCCGATACCAATATTCTGGCGTATAAGACAAAAGTTTTCAGCTTTAATAATACTGATTTAAAATCGGTGGTTGAGTTGTTGAACGAAGTGTATAATTCTAAAATCGTGCTGGCCAATAAAAAACTTTTTGATTGTCGGCTTACCGCCAATTACAAAGAAGATAACCCAGCCATTATTGCCGAAGTAATAGCCGAAACCATGAATCTGACACTTACCCGAAAAGGTGAAGAGTTGATTCTGGATGGTGACGGATGCACCAACTCCCAATAAGCACGGATGAAATTTTTTTACGCTTTTTTATTTCTATTGCTGGCTGTGGTGTGTGGTGCACAAACCAAAGAGAAGGACTTGCCCTTACTGGAGCGCCCGGTAACCATTGTGGCAGAGAATGAAAAAGCAACTCTGGTATTAACACGCGTTGCTCAGACAGCCGGGTTTTCATTTTCGTATAACAGTTCTATTATTGATGCCAACCACACGGTAAGTCTGAATGCGCAAAACCTAACGGTGCGCCAGGTGCTGAACGAAATGTTTCAGGGAACACTTAACTACAAAGCGAAGGGCAACTATATAATTCTTACCAAAGCACCTGCGCCTCCTGTTAAAAACGATATAGTAACCATTGTGGTAAGTGGTTACATAGAAGATGCCATTACCGGAAACAAAGTGTCACATGCCAGTATTTATCACAAAGCATCTTTTACGTCTGTTGCTTCCGATGACTATGGATTTTTTCGCATAAAGATTGAGAAGCGCGATTCGTTGTTGCTTTCTTTTAGTAAGAAAGATTATCGCGACACTACCATCCAAATCACCGAATCGGCAAACCAATATTATATCATTGCCATGAAATCGCTGCGGGTAGATTCATCGCAGTTGAAAATCCCCGAAATCCCGAACGACTCAATTACGCTTTCCTTAAAAGAAGAATTGACACGGCCTTATTATTCTGAACCTAACGTGCAGAATATTTCTGATACACTTTATTCTATGGTACAGGTATCGCTGTTGCCGTTTATCGGCACGCATGGTCGCTTGAGCGGAAATGTGATCAACGATTATTCTATCAATTTTCTGGGTGGATATTCGTTGGGTACACGCCAGATAGAATTGGGTTTCTTTTTTAATCTCGATCGTGGCGATGTGCGGTGGTTGCAGATTGCAGGCTTTGGAAATATGGTGGGTGGAAATTTTTATGGTGTTCAGGCTTCAGGATTTTTTAACTTGAATGCAGGCGATGTTACGGCTGTGCAAGTGGCTGGCTTTGCCAATACAAATTTAAGCAACGGTCATGGTGTGCAGGTAGCAGGCTTTGCCAACACCAACCTTGGCGATATGAATGGTGTACAGGTTGCGGGATTTAGTAATTACAACAATCAATCTTCTTATGGTGTGCAGGTGGCAGGTTTCGGTAATTTGCAAAGAGGAAACTACAGGGGCTCGCAGTTTGCGGGAGTTACAAACCTTACCACCAAAAAGATTTCGGGTTCGCAAATAAGCGCATTATTTAATTATGCACGGCAGGTAAAAGGTACGCAAATCGGGTTAATCAATTATGCCGATAGTGTGGGCGGTGTGCCTATAGGATTGTTTAGTATTGTAAGAAATGGCTATCATAAAATAGAAGTTTCGGGCGATGAGGTTTTTCCAACCAACCTGGCTTTCAGAACGGGTGTTCGAAATTTTTATACCATAATAATGGCAGGCTTTAAACCCGAGCAGTCGGTGCAAGCTAATGATACTTCCATCTGGACTTTTGGCTATGGTGTAGGTACTTCGCGCAAGCTTACACGCTGGCTTTACCTCGATATGG
>DPSB01000269.1:2561-2795 GCA_003537495.1 Cytophagales bacterium
CGCTGGCTTTACCTCGATATGGATTTAACAAGCCAACATGTAAACAAAGGTAGTTTTACGAATGCACTTAGCTTACTCAACAAAGCTTACATTGGTTTTGAGTTTCAGTTTGCAAAGAAGTTCTCACTTTCCACAGGCCTTACTTTTAATGCATACTTAACACGCAAATCGTTTACCGACTATCCGGAAATGTTTACCTATTATACACCGGCCAGTACTTCGGTTAGTATAGGA
>DPSB01000269.1:3004-3187 GCA_003537495.1 Cytophagales bacterium
TTAGTATAGGAACAAATAATAATCTGGCTATGTGGTTTGGAGCTAAGGTGGGATTACGATTCTTGTGAAAGAATCTCTATTAAATTTTCCAAGGCGATTAGGGGTGATCTAAACCTCACTTGTCATACACCCGAAATTAAAAAAGTGTATGACAAATTTTAAACCCTCACTGTTAGTAGTTGC
>DPSB01000658.1 GCA_003537495.1 Cytophagales bacterium
CTTAAGAATAAGGCTGATAAAATATTATCTTGTTTGTCATCGGCAAACGAAATTAATTTATCGTCCACTACGCTTACCGAAAGTTTTGAAGGTATAGGTTTACCTTCACTGTTGGTAGTAAGTACGTTCAGGTTTACCTGTTCGCGCGGTAAGTACCGAGGCTTATCCGTAGTTAGTTTTATCTGCAATCCTTTTTGCTCGTTCACAAATACGAGGCGTTCGCATTGTTCTGTCTGTTCACTATTGAATAATGTAAACACCGCTATACCTGCTGGAAAATGGGTGGTAGGAATAGTAATTAAATTTGCACCGGCTTTAAGTGTAAGGCGCTCACCAAATTGTATTTCACCGTTGGTCTGCGCAACGAGGTAAGCTTCAGTATCAGCAGGTGCATTCACATTCCAGTGAAGATTTTTTTCATCGCGGTTTTTCAGATTTAATACAAATCCGGTTGGCGCGGGTTCCGGAAGGGGAATGAGTTCACTATTGCCACCCGGACTATCAATACGGGCATAGTATTTTTTTGTGGCCAGAGGAACCATTTCAAACGCACCCATCCCCATATGAAGACTGTTAAAGCGCGTAACGATGTTTTGATCATCATCCAGAATAACACCTGATACATCTGCTCCTTTACCAAATTCATTTAAAGCCTTAAATGCAATACGACTGGTTACCTGCTGTACCAAGTTTCCACCTTCTGGTAAAAATTGAATGGAAATTTTATTCAGTACTATTGGTATTGAGCGGCTTATAGATTCCTGTACATCTCCCGTGTCTACCACAGCTTGCAAAATTCCATCTGTAGAAGATAAGGTATCCGGCAATTGAAACTTTAAGTGGGCAATTCCATTCAAGTCAGACGTTACCTGCTTAACAAGGTGAACCACTCCACCAAGTTTAATAGTAAGATCAACTGATGCTTGTGGTACTTTTTCATTTTTTAGGTTAGTGATGGTTAACTTAGCGCTTACCGGTTCTCCACTACCATATGCTTCTTTTTCAAAATCGAGTTTAAGTAACAAGCGTGGTGTAAGGATGCGCTGTACCTGAATCTCTTTTTTGAATTCACTCTTTCCAAAGTTCTTCATCCAGTGAGTGTAGGCACGAATCTGATACAGCCCGCCTGCCGCAGCAGTAGCAAGCATGAAGTCTCCATTGGCCGTGCCTTCCCGAATTACCAGATTAAGGTTAGCTGCCACATTTCCTTTGGGATCAATCAACTCGACATAAAGCACATCGCTGATGTGCGTTGGCCGGTTGGTATTGCTGTTTACAACAAAGGCATTAAACCAAATATCCTCTCCGGGTTTGTAAAACGGTTTATCCAATTGCAGATAGACCTTTTCTTCAGTAAATTTTTGCTGGTACGCTTCAAGACTGACTTTTAGTCTACGAATAAATTCAGGTTCTTCTATGGTTTGAAAAGCACAGAATAATATCAAAAGCGAACCTATTGCCAGATTTATGTAATGTTTTGTTCTCATACGTTAAAACGTTAAAGTGATTTGTGCTGTGTAGCTGCGTACCGATGGTGTATTAAAAAGATCTAATCCTTGTGTGGTACTGTAACCAAACAACGATGAGGCCGGATCTACACCGCTGTAAGGCGTAATCAAAAATAGATTTCTGCCAATCAGCGATAGTCGCAACCTTTTAATGCCGTGAATGATTTTATATCGGGTAGAGTAGGAGAGTGCCAGTTCGGATAACCTGATCCAAGAGGTGTCTTCGATATAGGCTTCACCTACGCCATCCCACCCATACCTTACCCACCTGTTATCAACCAATGTGTTTGCCGGATCATAAAAACTAACCGGTACAAGATTTGGATTGCCATTAACATTAACACCATCAAATAAATAGTTTGACACGTTACGTTCCGAACCTGTGTGTGCGGAACGGCCCAGGTAATCCAGTGCGCTGCTGGTACCATTCCACATGTCGCCTCCTTTTTTAAAATCGAATAGTACGGATACTTTGAATTGTTTCCAGTTTACATGAGAGCCAAGACTCAATGTCCAATCCGGAATCGGATTGCCGATCATTTTAAGTGCTGTATCTTTAATCGGGAAGCCATCAGTACCAATTATCATTTGCCCGGCTTCATTTCTAAGGTATGTGCTTCCGTATATGGCACCCACCGGTTTATCGGTAGCCAATACTTGTTGCACTTCACTAAACCCACCCAAGGCAATCCAATCTGCACTTGTATAGAGTTCCTTTACCAGACTCTTATACCGGCTCCATTTTATTTCAATGGTCCAACTACCATTAGGTATGTAGTTGATGTAACTACCTGAAATGAGCCAGCCTCGGTTTTGAATGGTAGCAGCATTGGTAAGCCCGAACTCTTGCAGCGAACGTACAGGTGCAATAAAGTTTGTGGTAGTATGGTTAAACCACGAAACGTCCGCACTTAATCCATACCTATCAAAGGTTAGTCCGGTCTCCTGTTTCCATTCTGTTTCTGGTAGTACTGCCTGGTTAAATAAGATTTCGCCCGACTCGTAAAATTGCGCATACTGTTGGGCTGGTAAAGCTAGTGATTGGTAAGACCAATTGCTGTACACTAATGGAGCTTCATGAATGCTGCGGCTTACCGTAGTGTAAACTTTCAGTTTGTCGATGATCCATGAATCTAGTAGCTGCCTGATGTCCAGACTTATACTGGCGGTTGGAAATAAATTAATGTATTGCTTGTTGCGTATTGTGTTTGAAAAATAATTTCTGTTTACGATATAGGCATTGATCCATGAATGATCGTATTGTGCCTTTAATGCAACTTGATGCGTAGTACGATATTGGTTAGCATAAAATGTGGAAACAGAATCGGCCTGGTTCAGATGGCCAAAGTATTCAGTCGATTGATATCCAAAACCATCGTGCCGGTTTAGTTTGCGATGAAAGTATTCGGCCTGGTAACTCAGGTCAAGCTTAAACTCGCGATCGTTTTGAGTGTGTTGATAGTGACCTGTTACAGTAGCATGGGCAAATGTCTGGTTATCGTTTCGGTTGGTTAATCGGCCATTGGCTGCCCCTGAGTAACCAGTTGGGATTCCAAACAAACTAGTGTTCCATTGCCGGTCCACATTGCTGTTAAGTCCAAACTTGAATTTACCTTCGGGCCGATAGGAAAGGTTGCTGGTTGCAACCACACGGTTAAGCGTTTCGGTATCAGGCAAGTCATGGATTAATCCATAGGGATTGTCGGTGGAACCGACAGCATGAGATCGTACAGAGCCATCGGGCAACCGAAATGTTTCTGGCGAGTTAACGGCAGCTCTTTTACCAATGCCATTCGTATTATCAAACGTAACCGGTGTTCGGTAAATACTTGCTACAATGGTTGTGAGATTGGCACCGCGGTTAAGCAAATTACCAGTGGACCTGTTGAATGATAGAGATCCGTTAAGCTGCAGGTCTTTATTCAGGTATAAATTTTTTAGGTTGATTGCGAGATTGGTTCGTTGGTAGTGGGCATTCGGAATGATACCACTCCGGTTTCGATGCTCGGCATCCAGTTTAAGACTACCGTTGCGCAAGAGTGTGCGAGTGAATGTTAATTCATGGGCTTGTACAAAACCTGTTCTGAAAAACTTGAGTGGATTATAACTTTTTGCAGCATTACCGGCTCCGGTTCCGGCCGGCACCAATCTTCCGTTTTTATCAAATTCATAATTGCTTCCATCAAACTCCAACGCCTTTGTTAATGGCCCCCACGAAAAAATTTCGGATTGATCCGCACCCCGCCATTGTAACGCACTTCCATCCGTGCGGCCTTGTGCATATTTATTTTGCAATGCCGGAAGTTTGTTTACATGCTCCAACCCAACAATGTTGGCGTATTGAATAGCAAAACTTCTGGGCAGTGTGGGGTCGGTGTCTGATTTTATACGATAGGTATTACCTCTTGGTTTGATGGCTCGAATCGTTTCCGGATTTACACCACTTAAGCTGCGATATGCAGGAAGATCGTTCGTAAGCGTAGCGAGCCCGGGTTGATTTTGATAAACTGTATCATAAAAGGAACTTGGCAATAATACAGTCTTGCCCTTAGGTTCTTTTTGATGCGCCTGTTTGGCGTTACCCGACTTCAGATTGTCTTTTGTAACCACTACTTCGCGGGTTTGCATTCCGACAAAGGAATACACGAGTGTGGCCCCTACAGGAACCTGTATGAAGTAGTTACCATTGGAATCAGTTACCGTACCGGTGGTGGTTCCCTTTATTACAATATTAATTCCAGGCAACGGACTTCCATCTTCAGTTGAGGTAAGCCTGCCGGAGATTACACGTTGCTGCGCAGCAACAGAAAGTGCAGCCAGTAATAGGAGTCCAGTAAAAGTTAACTTCATAGAATAGCGTTAGGTACACTGGATAGATGCAGCTATTACTTGAATTCCATAAGGGATGCCGATTTTTTTTGCTTGAAAGCGAATAGCCATGATGCCACCTCTGGCATTTTTATGGGCCTTAGGCAATACATTTCGGGCAACCAATACAAGTGTTAGATGTGTGACGATTCTATAAACCACAATGAGTTTTAAAATGGTCAAAAACTATATAGCTTACCAAACGCTATCAGTGATGGAACAACATCTCGTAAAAAAACCTCTGCGAAAATGCAGCGGTTTTTTTTGTGGCTTCGTGGTACAAGCTATGCATCGGCCTGCAACCAAATATTAGAACTTTCCCAGGCTACCGAAATCCCATCACACAAACTTTTCCCTGAATTGCAAATTGAACATCCCGAATAAAAGACACAGCACGCTGAGGATGGTGAGGTACACCCTGTTTTTATAAGTAATAGTTAGCCAGATAAACTCACTCATGTCGCGCGGTTCTTCAAAGGGATTTAGGAAGATATTGTAAACGCTATACTCCAGCGGCTCTGCAAAAAGCAGAAAGATGAAGGAAACAATTACCACTACGATCGCGGTTCCGTTGCCATTTTTAATCAGTGTAGAAAGCATAAAAGCCACCGATGACAAAAAGGTAATGGGAAAAAGCACCTGACCAATCATGGGCAGGATGTTAATTCGGTATAGGGTCATGTTTGCCAGATTGCCGAGCACAAACAAAATAACGGCTGCAATACCAATCGTTAACACAAACCGAACCAACCATACTTTGTATCGGTAATTCGGAATTCCAAAAAT